>CACXDK010000112.1 GCA_902766345.1 uncultured Spirochaetaceae bacterium
AGATTATTTTTTATTTTATTAGAATCTAGTTCTTTCTGTGCTGCATTCTGAACAATCTTAGATTTCTCAAGATTTTCAGCAGCAGCTTTATCTCTTCCGTGTTGATTAGCAAACTGAACACTATGGTTTTGAGAAGCATTAAATTTAGCTACGTTATCCATTTGAGAATAGATAACAGACAAATCAATTGGTTGAATAGCCATCAGGAGCTCCTACATCGCTTGTTACCTGAGACTGATCATACTTACCGCGTCGAACAAAATTATTTTCAAAATAGAATGAAACAGCCTTACAATCTGTTTTTATTTCATCTAATTCATCACGCACATAAATTTTTGTACCAGCATAGACAGTTCCGCTAGCATTAACCCTACCGACAACTTTCAATTCCCTCAAGCGCTGCTGAATTGTATTGATTTCTTCTGTCATTGCATCACTCTTTTCAACAATTTCAGCTTTCTGCTCTTTAAACTTCATAAGAGCTTCTTCTTTTTCCTTTGGAATTGAACGTCTGATTTCCTTTTGATTTTCCAGAGTATTAATATTAAGGTCTATTTCATCCAACTCTTTTGCAAGTTCTGTCTGCTGAGTCTGAAGTTCCATAAGACGCTGCTTTGCCTCTGGGTCAAATCCAACTTCCAAAATAGTTTCTGCACCACCAGCAGGAGAACCAATATTCTTTGCAGAAATTTCTTCCGTTGCAAATAAGTGACCACCAATGATCTGAGCACGTTTTCCTTTCAACAAAATTTTCTTCATTGCAGAAACATCAGCATTCATTATGTTATCATTAACAACTACATATTCTCCAGCAGTAACTTTTGTATTCTGAATAAAGCGAGCCCAAACAGATTTAGAAGTCTTTATTACACCTTCATCACGACCCATGACACCTTGAGATATAACAATATCCCCTTCTGCTTCAATCTTGCAGTTACCAACAGAGCCATAAACTTCAATATTTCCATCGGCTTTAATATCATAACCATCTTCAACATTACCCTTAACAATAACTGTACCCATAAACGTAATGTTACCAGTCTTAATATTAACACCTGGAACTTCATAAACTTCTTCAACGGTTATCTTATTTCCGACAAGCATAACCTGACCATTCTTTTCTGCAAGAATAGTCCGTCCATCTTTGTCCATGACAACATTAGATCCAAGCATAATCTGGATATCTTTACCGTTCTTAGCTTCCAAATACTTACCAAATATAGTCTTTCCACCCTTACCACGTTCTGCAAGTATTTTCTGAGCAAGACGCTGACCAGCAACAACATTCTGAATAAGATTGAGTTCCTTGAAGTTAACCTGACCGTTTTGAGTTTCTTTAAGACGCATTTTAGAAGTATCAGTTTCAAAATCGTAAGCAATATATGCATCATGACCATCAACAGGTTTAATAGCAGTAGCAACTTCATAAGGAGTATTGTAAACAGGATTGTCAACAAACTCTACGATTTTATCCATATCAATACCCGCAACAACACCCTGAGTCTGCAAAGCTTTCTTAATCATTTCTACAGATATTTCGCTACCACTGGCAGCAGGAGGAGTAACTGTAATAGTTGCATACATTTCATCTTTAGGAATATCAACTGCCATAGAGGCATCTGCAGCAGCCACATGTTTATAGCTACCGACAACTACATATTCTTCGTCAGATCCTTCTTTACAAAGTTTCTTTATAAGAGGTTCATCGATATCGGTTGTATCACTTCTCTTTGCAGCAGAAAGAACTTCGCCCTGAGAAACAGGAGCACCAGCACCAATAGGGAGCAATACTTTGAGGAATATTTCGCTTCCAAAATGGCGAAGATAGAAGAGTCCATCTCTATCAACAATTTTATTTTCTTCAGCTGCCTGAGAAGCAGCCATTTCTTCTTGTTTTTTAGCTTCCATCTTTTTCTGAACAATAGATGGATTTTCATATATACGAAGTTTCCAAGGCTTTTTTGCAAGACCAGCAACCCCTTGAAAACCTTTTTCTTCTACTTCGTATTGAAGATTAGCAATTTTCGTCTCAAGCTGGACCGCTGCATCTTCCAAGCATTCTTCAATTGTATCCGCACGAACTACAACACTGTGTATTTCCTTATCAACTGAGAGTTTTTGTTCAAGATCTGCACGCAGTTTTTCCAGATTGATCATGTATTACACCTCTTTAAAAAATTCCCTTTCTTAAACTTGTCAATTTTGCTTTTAATCGAACATTTGCCTTTGAATGCAACTGACTTATACGGCTTTCGCTCACATTAAGTACCTGTCCAATCTCACGGAAAGTCAAGTCTTCATGATAGTAAAGAACTATAACCATTTTTTCATTATCAGGAAGTTCATTAATAGCCTGTATTATGACCTTTCTAATTTCTTCTCGCTCTACAATAACATCAGGATTAAGACTATTAGGAGCTTCAATATTATCACCTATAGACAAATGCTCACTATCATCCCCTGAATACCAGACATCATTTAAAGAAAGAATACTAGTTCCACTCACTTTCATGATGGTACTTTCATATTCACTTTCTGTCATGCCCATAGCTTTAGCAATTTCACTATCAGAAGCAGTTCGTCCTAATTTTGCTTCCAATTCAACAATCGTATCTTCTATTTCGCGAGATTTTTGACGTACAGAACGAGGAACCCAATCCAATTCTCGTAATTCATCAAAAATTGCACCACGAATACGAGTAACTGCATAAGTCTTAAATTTTACATTCTTTTCAGGGTCATATTTATTAATTGCATCCAATAACCCAAACTGACCGAAACCAACTAAATCATCAAATTCAACATTATCAGGCATTCCAGATGAAACCTTTCCTGCCACATATTTTACAAGAGGCATATATTGTCTGATAAATTTGTCACGAATAGCAGAAGATTTTGTCTTCTTGAATTCATGCCAGAGTTCATCTTCTGTTTTCTCGTCTAAATTTGACATTCTCCCACACCCTTTTATAAAAGTTACTCTTCTCTTTTTAATACTGTACGAATAGCTTTTGCTAATGTCTCCG
>CACXDK010000113.1 GCA_902766345.1 uncultured Spirochaetaceae bacterium
GCATAGTTATAACGCTTGCAAGAATTCCAGTCATTAGAAATTAAAGCCGCAATATCATATACAACACGCTCATTTTCAATTTCCTGTAAAACAAATACATCAGAATTCATTTTCTTCATGGAGGAACTCAAACGTTCCAATCTTGTACGATATGCCTGTTCATTCCATTTTTTACTCCGAACAAAATCGCTGTATTCTGTTCCATCTTCTACGCAGTCAAAAAATGTCTGTACGTTCCAAGTTGTAACTTTGAGTCTTTTACCACCAGATTTACTTCCAAAAGAACAGCTTGTCATTAATACAGAGAAAAAAATAAATAAAAAATATGCTTTCATAAAAGCCTCCTATGATTAGTAATACACAAGATTCATCATTTTTTTACACTTTCTTACTGTGATTTTACTCACAAAAAGTGTAAAAATAAGCGAATTTTTAAGTTTTAAGGGTTATTTTGTTTTTTTTAATAGAAATTTTTCAAATTTAGCTTTGACCAAATTAAAATCAAACGCTAAAATCTAACTGTAATCGTAAAAAAATCAGTGATTTATTTCACAGGAGCATGATGAAACCTATTTCCGAGCCTACAAAACGGCGCTTTGTATTACTAGAAAGGCTACTATCCAGATATCCGGAAAAAACAATCACTTCTCAAAAAATTGAAAGTCTTGTCGGATGTACAGCTGCTGTTGCCAGACGTGACATCTCATCTCTCGATATTCGTTGCGGTGCAAGTAATGGTTACAAAGTTGATGAGTTGAGACAAGCTTTGGCAAAGGTTCTGAATATTACGGATGTACAACATAAATGCTGCATAGTCGGATTGGGAAAAATGGGAGAAGCACTGCTTAAAAACACAGAGTTGGAAGACTCTTGTTTTACAATCGCAGCTGGCTTTGATTCCAGTGTAAACAGAACGGAAATTCTTCATTCGGTATTTCCATTGCATCCTACTACAATGCTGGAAAACGTAATCAAAGAAGAAGGCATTCATTTTGCAATATTGACAGTTGAACCTCAGGAAGCACAGCCTTTGGCAGAACGGCTTGCAGCCTGTGGCATTAAAGGAATAATAAATTACACACCTTGTGTGCTTTCTGTTTCAGAGCAGACAAAGGTTGAAAATGTATCATTATTGACATCACTGGAAACCCTTTCAGCGATCAGCAATTAGAATATAGAACAGAGGAGTTACGCTATGAGCGAAAAAAGAGTTTTTAATTTTTCTGCAGGACCTTCATGCCTTCCTGAAGACGTATTAAAAGAATGTGCAGCAGAAATGCTGAATTATAATGGCACAGGACAGTCTGTAATGGAAATGAGCCACCGCTCTGCAGCATTCAAGCCTATAATTGAACATGCAGAAGCTCAGGTTAGAAAACTGATGAATGTTCCAGATAATTATAAAGTTCTGTTTTTGCAGGGTGGCGGAAGCACTCAGTTTGCAATGGTTGCAGAAAACCTTGCCATTCACACAGGAAAAGCTGCATACATTGAAACAGGTGTATGGGCAAAAAAAGCAGCTGCAGAAGCTAAAAAACTTGGAGTAGCTGTTGATGTAATTGCATCAAGTGCAGACAAAAACTATTCATACATTCCACGTGTTGAAAAAGTAACTGGCGATTATGATTATGTATACATCTGTTTTAACAACACAATCATGGGAACTCACTACGAGTATATTCCAGACACAGGAAATATTCCTCTTGTAGCAGATATTTCTTCATGTGTACTTTCAGAAGAACTTGATGTATCTAAATTTGGTCTGCTTTTTGCAGGTGCACAGAAAAACCTTGCCCCAGCAGGTGTAACTCTTGTTATAATAAGAGAAGATTTGATTACTGAAAATCTGCGTGCAGGTACTCCAACAATGCTTTCATACAAAATTCATGCAGACAATGACAGCATGTACAATACACCACCTTGCTACACAATCTATGTACTCGGAAAAGTTCTTGACTGGATTGAAAAGAAAGGCGGTGCAAAGGGTATAAACAAGCTTAACATTGAGAAAGCAAATCTTTTGTATGATTATCTTGATTCAAGCACTGCATATCATGCAACAGCAGAAAAAGGCAGCCGTTCTTTGATGAACGTTCCTTTCCTTACAAAAGAAACTGATCCTGACAAGGCAAAAGAAATCAATAAAAAATTTGTAAAAGAAGCTGAAGAAGCAGGTCTTGTAAATCTTGCAGGTCACAGACTTGTAGGAGGAATGAGAGCATCTATTTACAATGCAATGCCAATTGAAGGTGTAAAAGCTCTTATTGCATTCATGGATAAGTTCGCAAAAGAAAATTTGCAGTAAACAGAGTTAAGGGAAACAGGAGAATACCATGTATAAAATTCAGACATTAGACAGAATAAGTGCAAAAGGACTTGATAACTTTCCACGTGATGATTATGAAATTGCAAGTGAAATTGTAAAACCAGATGCAATTCTTGTACGCTCTCATGACATGCTCAATATGCAGCTTGATTCTACAGTAAAAGCTATTGCCCGTGCAGGAGCAGGTGTAAATAACATTCCTGTAAAAGAGATGTCTCAAAAAGGTGTTGTTGTATTCAATACACCAGGAGCAAATGCAAATGCAGTAAAAGAGCTTGTTGTTCTCGCAATTCTTCTTGCCAGCCGTCCAGTCATTTCAGCAAACAGCTGGGTTGAAACCCTCAAAGGCAAAGGTGCAGAAATTGCAGGTCTTGCAGAAAAAGGCAAAAAGAACTTTATTGGACAGGAAATAAAAGACAAGACTCTTGGTGTTATAGGACTTGGTGCAATAGGTGCACAGGTTGCAAACATTGCTGTAGAGTTGGGAATGAATGTTATCGGTTATGATCCATACCTTTCTATTGATGCAGCATGGAGCTTGAATCATCAGGTAAAACATGCAGAGACATTGGATACACTCCTTGCAAAGTCTGACTATATCACAGTTCATGTTCCAGAAACTCCTGATACAAAAGGTCTCATCAATACTGGAACAATCAAAAACATGAAAGACGGTGTAAGAATAATCAATATTGCACGCGGTGGTCTTGTAAACAATGAAGATGTACTTGCTGCTATTAAGACAGGAAAAGTTGCAGGTTTGGTAACAGACTTTGCAGCAGAAGAGCTTCTTAATAATGAAAAAGTAATCTGTCTGCCACACCTTGGAGCTTCTACTCCTGAGGCAGAAGAAAACTGTGCAGTAATGGCTGTAAAAGAGTTGAGAGACTTCCTTGAAGCAGGCAACATTGAACACAGTGTAAACTTTCCACGCTGTCACATGGACTCAACAATTCCATCTGGTGGAACAAGACTCTGCATAAGCAACAAGAATGTTGCTGGTGTTGTTTCTAAGTTTACATCAGTTTTGGGTGATGCACAGTACAACATTGCAAGCATGATTAACCAGAACAGAAATGACCTTGCTTACAACCTCATTGATGTTGACGGCAAAGTTGATGATGCAACAATAGAAAAGCTTGCAAAGATTGACGGTGTTATAAACGTCCGTCCTATCTACGCATAAAAAAATAACCTGCTTGTATGCAAGAATCCTAACTTCTTGACACAAGCAGGTTATTTTATTTAGTATAATATTACATTTAAATATACTGAGTGTTTTTAATGGTCGATTAGCCCAGTGGTAGAGCGCTGCCTTCACACGGCAGATGTCACTAGTTCAAGTCTAGTATCGACCATTAAAAACATTTAGTAACAGACAAATAAAATTACAAAGAATGAATTCAAGTAATACAAATCCATACATAGTTTATTTACCTCAGACAAAAAGCAGTTTTAATATTCCAGCTGGACAAGCTGTTTTATCAGCAGATCTTGCAGAATTTACACAAGAAAACTTTGAAAACATAAAAACCTTTGCAACAGAACTTTTCAAAAAGCTTACGCCAACAGGATTATCACCTATTGCAATAATGTTCCTGCAGCAGAATTTTGATTTTTCACAGCACAAAGGTGAAGATTTAATATCTGGAACAATCTCTAGTATCTGCTCGCTTTCAAGCATACCAATTTCTCTCAGACTTTATAATACAAAATCCATTCAAAATGAACCTGCATTCAAAGCATTTATTGAACTTCTGCTAAACAAATATGAAAATAGAAACGCCTTTCCAACTTTTGATTCTGTCATAATATACAGCTAATTCAGTTGCGATACCTTGCCCATAGCACACTTTTTCATTAAAATACAAGACTATGAAAACTTCACAAATTCCTTTCAGAACACTGCGGGAAGCTCCTGCAGAAGCAATTATTGCAAGCCATCAGCTTATGATGAGAGCTGACTTAATCAGAAAACTGGGAAACGGTCTTTACACATACATGCCTCTTGGACTAAAGGCATACAGAAAGCTGGAGCAGATTATAAAAGAAGAACTTGATGCTTCAGGTGCTATGGAATTCAAACCAACAGTCGTTGTTCCTGGAGATATATGGAAGGAAAGCGGCAGATGGGACACAATGGGTCCGCAAATGCTTAAAGCTCAGAACAGACAGCAACAGGACATGGTTGTAAGCCCAACTGCAGAAGAGGCATACACAGCAATAATGAGACAGGGACTTACAAGCTATAAGCAATTGCCTATTAACTGCTATCAGATTAATACAAAATATCGCGATGAAATCCGTCCTCGTTATGGAGTTATGAGAGGTCGAGAATTCAACATGATGGATGGCTACACTCTTAATGAAGATGATGAATCACTTGATAAGTCATATCAGGCTTATGCAGCAGCTTATTTGCGCATATTCAAACGTGCCGGGCTTACAGTGATTCCCGTAAAGGCAGATACAGGTGCAATGGGTGGTTCTGGTAGCGAAGAATTCATGGTTGAAAGTGACATCGGTGACGATACACTTATTATCTGTCCAGACTGTGGTTATGCAGCAAATGTAGAAAAAGCTTCTTGTAAAAAAGACATTGCTACAGACAATGATGGAAAACCACAAGTTAAAACCGATAAAGCTATTGAAGAAGTTGCAACTCCAAATGTCTTTTCTATAGAAGACATGGAAAAATTCTTTAACAGCACTCCAAAAACCTTCATCAAAGCTCTTATTTATAGAGTTATAAATAGCACTCTTGATTTGTCAAAAGCACCTTACTGCAAAGATTTAAAGACAAAGACCGAAGGCACAATTACATTCTACCCTATTTCTTATGTCTGCGTATTAATTCGTGCAGATCTTGAAGTAAATGAAGCCAAACTTGCAGGAGCACTTAAAGCAAGTGAAGTTGTTCTCGCAGAAGATGAAGAAATCAGAGCTGTTGCAGGAGCACCACACGGTTTTGTAGGTCCTGTTACAGTAAAATGCCCGATATTGCAGGATTTAAGTGTAAA
>CACXDK010000114.1 GCA_902766345.1 uncultured Spirochaetaceae bacterium
GGCATTATTCGATATATGGTAAATCCGTAGCCCAGAAGAGCCGCTTCTTGCTGAATTTCATCAAGCATTTTTGTTGAAAAGTGGGAAGCGGAAAGGGATGCCCCTGTAAAAAGAACGAAGCCTCCTTTAGCCTTCCTTTCATCCTGTGGCTCTTCTTGAAGGAATGTCTTATAGCCCATTTCCGCAGCCTTTTTAAGTATGAGCTGTTTGGTTGAGTCTGCAAGGATTCCAGTGTTATTTATAGCTTTTGAGACAGTATTTCGGGAAAGGTTCAGTTCCTTTGCTATGTCCTGAATTGTTACTTTTGCCATAGTTCAAGTGTAATGCATAATGAATATAGTGTCAAAAGCACCTATTGGAATTGTGCATTTTTAGATATAGAATAACGACATTTATCAGCTTTTTAATGATTTTATTTTACATTTGTAACAAAATTTTTACATAATTACATTGTATATGGGCATTTAGACAAAATTATCAAGAAAAATGTAAAAATTTTCCTTGACAGTTTGCATATATGCTTTTACACTTGTTTATAGAGTGTAAAAATTAATTTTTACAAATGCACATAAAGAGGTTTGGCTTATGAGGAAGACTTTTTTATATCTGAGGCAGCACTGGCAGCTGTATGTTATTTTTCTGTTGCCGGCATTTGCACTTACAGTTATATTCCGTTACATCCCCATGGGAGGCATACTTATAGCCTTTCAGGACTACAATCCTATAAGGGGGCTTTTGGGAAGCCGCTGGGTTGGCTTAAAACACTTTTCACGCTTTCTTTCTTCTCCAGACTTTCTTTCTTATCTGGCAAACACGCTCAAGCTTAGTATCTTCGGGCTTTTGTGGGGCTTTCCTGTACCAATAATTCTTGCGTTTCTGCTTAATTGCATTCACAGCCATGGCATAAAGCGTAATATTCAGCTTGTTTTGTACATGCCAAACTTTGTGTCTGTCATTGTTGTGTGCGGTATAGTAAGGATTATGCTTTCGGTAACTGGTCCTCTGAATCAGTTTCTGTCTACTCAGTTTAATTTTATGACAATGCCAGGTGCGTTCCGTTCTATATACATTGCCAGCGGAATCTGGCAGGGGGCAGGCTGGGCTTCAATTATGTATACAGCATCGCTTTCTGGTGTAAGTCAAGAACTTCGTGAAGCTGCCGTGCTTGACGGTGCAAACCTTCTTCAGGAAATAAAGGTTGTTGAGTGGCCTGCCATAAAGGATATGGTTGTTATTCAGTTTATCCTTCAAGCTGGTAACATAATGAGCATCGGTTTTGAAAAAGCCTATGCCCTTCAGACTGACCTGAACCTTGCAAGTTCCGAGATTATTGCAACTTATGTGTACAAGAAAGGTCTTCTTGACGGTGATTACAGTTTTTCTACCGCGGTAGGACTTTTTAATACCGTTATAAATGTCATCATGCTTTTGATTGTGAACAAAGTTGTCTCCAAAATGAATGATGAGCAGGGATTATAAGGAGGAATGGAATGGTACAGTCTGCAACTAACGAACACAAGCCCCTCATAAGGGCTTCATGGCAGGACAAACTCATAATAGGTACGGGATACATTTTTCTTGGAGCGTTTGTCCTTGCAATAATAGTACCTATGCTGTACATCATTGTTGCTTCTTTTATTGATCCTGTAACATTGCAGAATTCCGGTGTTACATTTGATTTTAGCAAGTGGACTCTTACTGCGTATAAGAGGGTGCTTTCAAACAATGCCATTTGGACAGGATTCCGCAATGCCATTGTGTATTCTGTCGTGTTTACTTTTCTGTCTGTAGCCATAACCATGATGGCTGCATATCCAATGTCTGACCCTCAATTTAAAGGAAGAAAATTCTTTAACGTCATATTTGTCATAACCATGTTCTTTGGTGGCGGACTGATACCTACTTATCTTCTTGTGAGCAATCTGGGACTTTTGAACAGTATGTGGGCAGTTATTCTTCCTGGTGCGTTCAGCGTGTGGAACATGATAATTGCGCGTACATTCTACAGGAGTGTTCCAAAGGAACTTCACGAGGCCGCTTTCGTAGACGGAGCAAACGATGTGACTTACTTTTTCCGCATACTGCTGCCTGTCTGTACACCACTTATTACGGTTTTGGCACTTTGGCAGTTCGTAGGCATGTGGAACAGCTATTTTGATGCAATGATTTATCTTAACGATACTGCAAAACAACCTTTGCAGCTCGTCCTTCGCTCTATACTCATACAGAACCAGCCGGAGTCGGGAATGATTTCTGACATGCAGAGTACTGCAGCTAGGGCACAGCTTGCAGAGTTGCTTAAGTATGCAACAATCATCGTTTCAAGCCTGCCGTTGCTTGTCATGTATCCGTTTTTCCAGAAGTACTTTGACAGTGGCATTATGGCAGGTTCTATAAAAGGCTAATCAATTTTAGGAGGAA
>CACXDK010000115.1 GCA_902766345.1 uncultured Spirochaetaceae bacterium
AGTATACAAATAATAACCAACATCTAATTTCGTAATATTATAAGCAACAAATTTACTAGCATCTTCTCTGAAGGCAATACTTGCTTTATAGTCATTTATTGCATTTTCCTCAATCTGGTTTCTTTCTTGAGCCAGTTTAGTTTTCAAATTTAATTTCTCTGTCTTCATTTCTTCTGCAAACTTTGCACGTTCAGCCGCCAATGCTTCAACAGATTTTGCTTCAGCAATGGCAGTTCCATCACGATAATTGTGCGCATAAGTAATTCCACAAGTTGCAGCTACACATAGCACAATTGCACATACAAAGTTCAATAATGTATTTTTTGTACTATTGTTTCTTACTGTTACAGTTGCTTCATGTAAATCAGAAGTACTTTCATCAATTGCTTTTTGAATTTCTTCTTTGGCAGTTGTGACTATTTCACTACAACTATCTTTTATATCCTCCTTTGTTTGTTTCTTTATTTGGTTTATCACTATTTCGGATTTGCTCTGTAACTCGGCTATTTTCTGTTCGTATTCCTGTTTCAATTCTTCTAACTGTTTTTGATGAAGAGCTTTGTTCTTTGTCAGTTCCTCCCTTTCCTCGAGTATCTGTTTCATTATTAAATCGCTCAGAATTTTGAGTTGCACGTTCAGTACGTTCTGTATCGACTTTGGCAGAATATCTTTCATATTCTGGATTGAAGTCAATAATTTCTGTACGCTCTCCAGCTGCTGATTGGTTGTTATCGATTGCTGAAGAAGTAAGTCTTCTGTTGTTTGATTGATCATTTCGTTTGAATTCATTTTCAAGGTCCTCCTTGGTTTTCAAATCTTTTAATTCGGGAAAATACTGTGCAAGTTTATATAGGCGAACTTTACACTTTGATTCTCCTTTAGCTTTACGTTTTAAATCTGTAAACGTAATATGCTTTTTGTTCTCTTTCCATTCAGTAGTAAAGCCTTGCGCTTTCATTAACTGAATAAACTGTTCTTTGTTATGTGACATCTTCAATGCCTGTTGCAAAGCTTCTGAACAATTAACAATATAACTGTCCATTTTTTTCTCTTTTGCATTCTTCAGAGTTCTGTAAGTTTTTGCATTATTTGCAGTCACTTCAGTTCTCTTATTACCAAACATATCAAAGCCTTTTTTAGGGGCTGCAGAATAACCATTTTTTATACACAATTGATTCTGCATCTCTTTTATATCTGCCAATTCATTTTTTGTAATATGAAATTTGTGGCCATCAATGAAACTGACACTATTCACAATAAAATGTGTATGAATATGTTTACGATCCTTGTGGGTAACAACAAGAATTTCAAAACCTCGAAGTTTTTTACAACTTTCAATGAACTTAATTGCCAGCTCATGTGCTTGCTGTGTTGTAATATTCTCGTTGGGAGGAAAACTTTGAACAAAATGATAGTATTGCCTGCCATCTATTTTTCCAAACCCTCGTTTTGTATCAAGAAAAGTTTCCAACGCAACGGGAACATCACAACAAATACCTGTAGTCAATTTTTCTTCAGTTTTTTTTGTCTGAAGAACATAATTAATCACACCTTTAAGGCTTGCATTCTTGCCGATTTTGACATTTACTACCTTAAGAACTGCCATAAAACCTCAAGATTTATTAAAGATGCATTAATTCTTTCCTTTTCAAGTTCTGTATTACCTGAATTACATGAGCGTGCTATTTGATTCAGGTTGACGCCTTCTCGCCTTAGTTCAATCATGAGATTATGAAGTGATTCTTTATCAATCATTTTTTTATTCATTACAGCTCTGAATAAATATTGCTGAGCATTTAATCCTGATTCATGCATCCTCGATTTTAAGTCTGTCCATTCTGGCTCAGAGAGACGAAAAGTAACTTTGTGAGGGCGTTTTTTATTCATCAACTATTTCCTCCCTCAATTCAGACAACAAGTCTGAGGTACTTCGTCCTTTCTCAATCTCCTGGATAGCGTATTTCAATCCATCAGAATAACCATTTTCGTAAGTTTTTTTGACAGGCTTTGAGACAGGATTTTGTTTATTTGAATTAGCGGTAACTTCTTCCGCTTTCATTTTCTGGTAAGCAGCATTGAGAGAAATCTGACCAGACTTAAAAGCCTCTAAGGTTTTTGTATCTGCCTTTTTTTCAACTTCCTTAAATTTTGTAATTTGGCGTCGAGAGATTTCAAGATCATCTGCAATCTGCTGGTCAGTCTTTACCTGCATTCCATTATCTTTTTTTCGAGCGGCCATTTTCTGATAGTAGCTAAACTGTTCCTGTTCCGTTAAATTTCGCCTTGCCATCTGTGTCTGATATATGAACTCAATTATGGTCTCTCGATCAACGAATGACTTTTCAATGTATGCCAGTTTATGAATGTTTGCTATCTGACAAGCCTCGAGTCTAGAATGTCCGTCAACG
>CACXDK010000116.1 GCA_902766345.1 uncultured Spirochaetaceae bacterium
ATTCCCTAACATCAATGCAGGAAACATCGGTTATAAAATTTGTCAGCGCATGGGCGGCTGGATGGCAATTGGCCCAGTATGCCAGGGCTTTGCAAAACCTTTGAACGACCTTAGCCGCGGCTGTAATGTAGATGATATTGTAGCGACTGTTGCTGTAACTGCTTTGCAGGCATAAAGGTAAAATTAACTAAAAAAAAGGCGCTGCCTAATAAGTTTCTGTGGCTGTGTCATCCCGAACTTGTTTCGGGATCTTAGCACTACATATATTGTAGATGCTGAAACAAGTTCAGCATGACAGTTCTAATTAAGCAGCCTTTTTTATTTAACTTAATCACTATCAAGCGCTTCAAGGAAGTCTTTGCTGTCTTCTCGCTTGAGCACCATAATCGTTATATCATCTTTGCGGTCAGCTTCTGCAACAAAGAACTTTACAGCGTAGGCAAGTTCATCAACAATGCGGTGGGCGCTTTTTGTGTGGTTGTCTCTTAAAATCTGCATGATTCGTTCACGGCCAAATAGTTCATGCTGAAGATTTTCTGCTTCAGTAAGACCATCGGTATAGCAGACAAGAATATCATCTTTATCCATCTGGCAGCTTACATCACGGAATTTTACTTCCACATTAAACATTCCGATAGCGCCTTTCTGTTCACTTCCTTCATCTCCGGCAAGTTCAATACAAATATCATCTTTTGCACGATAAAGAATTGGGCGAGGGTGGCCGGCATTAGCAAAATCGATATTGCAGGCATCATCTTCATTGAATTCCCTGAAGCGCATCATAATACCAGTCATGTAATTATCAATTGCACCCTTTGCAACAATCAGATCATGATTAACGTCCAGAAGACACTTTGAAATCGGCACATCATAAAAACGGTTTTTCTGGAAAGCGTTATAAACAATACTTTTAGAAAGCATTGTTACAAGGCTGGCAGCAACACCATGACCGGAAACATCAAAAAGACTTATGCCGTCAAGAGTTGTTCCAAGTCCATAAAAATCAAAAAAATCGCCTGAAACTTCGCTCAGAGGATCATAGGAAACTGCAATATCCCAGCCCTTGTAGCTTTTTCGCGGAGTCTGGAAAAGTCTCTGCTGAACAACCGAAGCCATCTGCAAATCAATATTAGAACGATGGATTCTGTCCATAAGACGTTCGTTCGCAACGAGAAGGTTTTCTGTCTGCTTTCTAACTTCTTCCTGAAGGTTTTTATTCAGATATTCATTTGAAATAAGGGCTTTTGCGTGATTATGAGACAAAATAAAAATATAGCTGATGATATTTATCTGCCATCCGAAGAAGCTGAAGAATGGAATTGTAGTAATTCCAAGTATTCCCCTTACTATAATATCAGCTAGAATTGAAAGCGCAAACGGAGTAAGACAGATTGTAATTGTAAGTGCCCGCTTTTTGAATTTAGGAATCATAAAACCGCGTACAACATAGTAAATTACAAGACCTATATGGAAGCAGGTAAGAGAAAGTTCCAGCTTGCAGATAGACATAAGATCATCATAATTTCTTGTACTCATAAGGATTGCAATCTGGAAAAAGAGTACGATGATCCGGATTACATCAATTACGCGTTTTTTAGGCAGGGCAATATAGTTTCGGGCAAAAGCAACCCATAAAACAAAATTGACGATTCCGGTAAAACAGAGATTTGTCCGGTAATATTTATAAAAAGGAATGTTCCATGATTCATAATAAGGCATAATAGGAACATATAGTGTTGCACAGAAGAAAATTGTACAAAGGTTCAAAAGTGAAAACCATAAATATTCAGGTTTATGTTTATGAAGTACAAAAAGAAAGAAGTAGAGAATCATTGCAGCAAACATTCCACCCATAAAGAAGGTGTAAATGTAGGTATTCCAGAATGATTTTCTTGTTTCTGTATGTTTTACCCAGCTCTGTTCCGCAATAAAAGCTTTTCCAGAAATTTCACCTTTTCCGTGACTGTAGATTTGAATCAGAATTGTGTTTTTTCCTTCCTGATTTACTGCTTCTTTAGGAAAATAATAGGCATGAGAAAGATAGAGAGGGGTACTTTCGTGAGGTGGAAACCTTCCGTATGAACCTGCAAAGTGTCCGTTAATCCAGACCTTGTCTGCAAAATGAATATAGGTGATAAAAAGTCCTAAATCATTGTCTTTTAATTCTTCGGGAATTGTAAATTCAGCTTTAAGCCAGACGTAATGGCCCTTTAAGCCGATAAGCTGGCAAATATTTTGTTTTCCGAATTTAAGAGGCCGTCTGATGGTTGCCATTTCCTCTTCAGACGGATAATTGGGATAGTCAATAAGTCCCCAGGTGAATCGGTCGGCCAGGTTCAGTTCATGAGATGATTGTGTGAATTTTTCATTGTTTACACTCGACATCACAATAAAGCTGGCAGTAATAATAGAAAGAATGATGTAAAGTATGCCTATGGAAAATCTGAATTTTTTCATAAATGCAACTTTAAAATTATAACATAAGTTTCTATTTTTTGAAAAATTTTTTCCTTGGGCAGTAGAGCTTTTATGTTACATTTCTGCTTATAAAATCATTGTACCAGATATCGTGAGGATCAGAATAAGGATCAAGCGTTTTAACAAGTCCATCACCCGTAAAATAGCGACGTGATTTTTCAGAAACCAGAAAAGATGAAGAGCAGTTTCCTACCCTCTTTTTGTCACCCAGCCAGGCTTTCATAATTTCCGAAATTCTTTCTTCAGTGTAATTTTCTTCTTTCTTCAAAAGAGCC
>CACXDK010000117.1 GCA_902766345.1 uncultured Spirochaetaceae bacterium
AGCAGAAAGACTTCTTCGGAATCATCAAGACAATGGAAGGACGCCCTGTAACAATCCGTTTGCTTGACCCACCTCTTAACGAGTTCATTCAGGCTGCAACAGATGCTGAAGCTTCTGCTCTTGCATCTAAGCTTGGTGTTGATGTTGCAAAGATTGAAGCTAAGTATGCTGAACTCAACGAACACAACCCAATGCTTGGACATCGTGGATGCCGTCTTGCAATCACATATCCAGAAATCTACGAAATGCAGGTTGAAGCTATTGCTCTTGCAACAGTTGAAGCTGAAAAGAAGGGACTCGATCACGATGTTCGCATCATGATTCCTAACGTAACAACATTCGCAGAACTTAAGCAGATTCGTGCACAGGCAGAAGCTGTAATCGCAAGCGTAAATGAAAAGAACGGAACAAAACTCAAGTTCCAGATCGGTTCTATGATTGAGTTCCCACGTGCAGCTGCTACAGCTGACAAGATTGCAGAATATGCAGACTTCTTCTCATTCGGTACAAACGACCTTACACAGACAACATTCGGTTTCAGCCGTGATGACTATGGTAAGTTCATTGATTCTTATCTTGATCAGAAGGTTCTTTTCACAGATCCATTCAAGACTCTTGATGAAGATGGCGTTGGCGTAATGATCGGTCTTGCAGAAGAAAAGGGTCGTGCAGTTAAGTCTGACCTTCACCTCGGAATCTGTGGTGAGCACGGTGGAGATCCTGCTTCTATCGAATTGTGTTACAAGCTCGGTCTTAACTACGTATCTTGTTCACCATTCCGCGTACCAGCAGCTCGTCTCGCTGGTGCACAGGCTGTAATCAAGGCTAATGCTGCTGCAAAGAAAGCTGCTGAAAAACCTGCTGCTAAAAAGTCAACTGCAAAGAAGGCTACAACAGCAAAGAAAACAGCTGCTAAGTCAACAGCAAAAAAAGCTACAGCTTCAAAAAAGGCTCCTGCTAAAAAAGCAACAGCAAAGAAAGCTACAGCTAAAAAGACTACAAAGAAGTCAAAGAGATAAGTAACGAATAAAGTCTAACGAAAAAGGGTTGCCTTAAAAGGCAACCCTTTTTTATTTGCATATTTGCACATAAACAATCAAAGTAGTAATATAAACGCATGAAGAAAATATCAAATTATCATACACATACACAGTTGTGCCAGCATGCAAAAGGCATTCCAACTGACTATTTGGCACAGGCAGAAAAAGAAGGCTGCATTGAACTTGGCATTAGCGATCACTGCCCATACCCTAGTACTTTTGAAGATTTCTGGCCACATGTAAGAATGGATGTTTCACAGATTGAAGAATATACATCTATGGTAAAAGCTGCAAAGGATGCAGCATCATTTCCTGTTTATCTGGGTTTTGAATGTGAATATGACGCAAGATATAAAAGCTGGTACGCTGATGAGCTGAAAGGCAGATATAAGGCAGAATATCTTGTTTTGGGTTCTCACTGGGTTACAGACGGTTCAAATCACATCTACTGTCCAGAAATTACAAGTGCATCTCTTTTAAACCGTTACATAGACCAGACTATAGACGGTATGAGAAGCGGGCTTTTCGCATTTCTTGCACATCCTGATTTATTTATGAAAGGCTGGGTAGAATGGGATGCTCAGGCAAAAAGCTGCCTTTCAGCGATTCTTGACGCAGCAATAGATTTAGACATGCCAATTGAAATTAATGGACTGGGCATGTCACGCACTCCAAATAATACCAGCCACGGAATGCGTTATCAGTATCCATATATTGAATTCTGGGAGATGGTTGCACAGTCCAAGGCACGGGTAATCTGTAACTCGGATGCACACAGTCCTGAGGAAGTAATAATGAATGCCTGGAAAGCAAGAGATTTTGCAGGAAGATTCGGCATTACTCCAATGGAAACTCTTGGGCTGTAATAATTAAGTCTGCTAAAAAATATTTGCATTTTGACATTTCCTGATTTATAATTTAAGGGCGATAATGGAGAGTCAAAATTTGAACGATCTTGAAAAACTTTTTTCACACGACACAGACTTAATTACTCCTCCATCTGCTATGGCAGACGAGGTAGAATCTAGCAGCTCTGCACCTCAGATTATTCCCAATGCAGATTACTTTGAGAAATATCTTGCAAGTTGTTATGATACCGTGCTGACATCTGATGATTTTGATATAAACCAGATGTCAGAAAGTAAAGGTACAGAAGAATTCCGCAAGGCAATTGCAACTTTTATGTTCCGCTTTCACGGCATAGATGTAAGTCCAGACCGCATTATAGTAGGTGCAGGAACTCAAAGCCTTCTGACTCGAATTCTCAGACTGCCGAGCATTGTACATCCAGAAGGAATTCCAAAACAAGAAGGTCTGCTTTCACGGGCAGAACAGATTGCTACTGGAACACGTCCAATTGTTGCATTTGGCGAAGATGAAGATGAACAGGTACGGGAGCTTTTTTTCAATTCTAAAATAAAGATAAAGACGGTTCCTGTTGATAAGCAGATTATAAGATTTGATTCTTTACTTTCATCTGGTGCAACCCTTTTGTACATCACTCCAAGAGAGACAAACACTGGCATTTCTTTGGAAGAACTTAATGAAAGGCGGCAGGAATTCTTTTCTTGGGCAAATGCAATGCCTTACCGCTTTATAATTGAATACGACAGCACAAAAAAAATTACGACATCATTGCCTCCATTTAAAAAGGAAGATACCAATGATAACGTAATTTATCTGAACTCGTTTTCTTCTCTTTTGTGCAAGGGTATTTCTACGTCTTGGGCTGTTTTACCAGAAAAACTCTTTGCGGAATACGATAAAATATATCATAAATATCCGTGTCAGGTTTCATATCTGGAGCAGACAGCTTTAGCAATGTTCATGGAAAAAAGATACCTCGATAACTATCTTGAAACCATCCAGTCATCTTTGGAAGAAGACGAACTGGAAGATGAGCTGGCTTTCTAACAAAAGCTGGTTAATTCTGACAAAAAAAGCGTTCATTTGAACCTGTGTTCATCTAAACGCTTTTTTATTTAGTAAAGGGTTTCGCCCAAAAGTCGTGCGGCAAGAGTTACAGCCATTAAAGCTGTATCATTACGCACGTCCAAAATAGGATTTACTTCTACAATTTCCATAGACTTTACAGTACCCAAAGTAGCCATTTCTTCCATAAGAATAAGGGCTTCTCTGTAGTTCATTCCGCCAGGAACAGGAACACCAGTTCCCGGAGCAATAGATGGGTCTAAGGAATCCATATCAAAGCTGATATGCACAACATCACAGTGAGTTTTAAAGAACAGCTTTACTTTCTTTACAATGTCACTGAAGCCATATCTATCTATGTCGCTTATAGTAAAGACTGTAACTCCAGCTTCCTTCATGAGCTTTTTCTCGCCCTCATCAAGATCGCGGACACCTACATAGCAGATATTCTGCGGATCAACCTTGCGACCTTCCTTATATAGATTAACAAGCTCTGGAAGTCCATATCCTGCACTTGCAGCCATACATTCACCATGAATATTGCCAGTAGGTGTAGTCTGATCTGTGTTAAAGTCCCCGTGAGCATCCACATACAGAACGCCAAGCCGCAGATTTTTTTCTGAATACACAGAACTAAGCCCTGCCACAGAACCAAGAACAATAGAATGGTCTCCACCTAAAATAAGAGGAAATTCACCGTTACGCACGGAAGAATCCACCTGTTCTGCCAACCGAGTACAAGCTTCTGCAATAGGTTTTAAATATTTTGCCTTTGGATTGTTACCAATCTCTGCATATTCCTGAGCTTCCGTTTCAACAGGTTTATCTCGAATTACATTATGTCCTAAAGATTCTATCCTGTCTGAAATTCCAGCAAGACGCATTGCTGACGGTCCCATATCAGAACCGTGCCGTCTGCCTCCAAAATCAAGAGGCATTTCAATAATCCTTACGTTCATCCTGTGCAGATATTAACACAAACAATAAATGGGGTAAAGCATAAAGTGGAATTTTCGGTTTTTGTAGTTGAAAATTTCTTGTTACTATATCATAATTATAGAAAGGTTTTTACTGGGGTTAGTACATTGGAAAAAGAGAGTAAAAAAGAAGAAAAAACAACAAAAACAACTCGAACTAGAAAATCAAAAAAGACAGTTGAACAAGAAGAACTCACAACAGGTGGAGTTTCTGAACAGGTAATTGCGGAAGAAGTCTCAACCGTAAACACTGTTACAGATACAGAATCAACACCTGTAGATGATAATCATGCAGATGAAAGCTCTCAGCAGGAACTTCCATTGGAACAGCAAAGTGAACCAGTTGCAGACAACTCTGAACAACAGGAATTGGAAGCTCGTTTTCAGGCAGCTCAAATAGAACTTGCACAGGAACAGATAGATGAAAAAATAGCTGCTATTGTACAGGCTCAAAGGACTTTCTTTTCTACAGGAACAACACAAGATCCTGCCTGGAGAATAGAACAGCTTAAAAATCTGTACTCCTCCATACGAGAACATGAACAGGATATTGTTCAAGCTTTGAATAAAGATTTATCTAA
>CACXDK010000118.1 GCA_902766345.1 uncultured Spirochaetaceae bacterium
AATAAGCATAAAAACACTTATCATTGTTCCAGCACTTACAATCGTAAATATTTTTCTAGAAAGGCGGACATTAAAAAGAAGAAAATTAATCTGAATGAACATTGGGAGCATGACAATTGCTATTGCATAAATAATCTTCAGCCCCATATAGTGAGCCTGAGTAAGCCCTTCACTCAGGTACAAATAATAACCGCGTGCAATGAATATTGTTAAAAAAGAAACTGCCATTGCATACTTCTGTTCTGTTGATGACCTTTTTCGCATCATGACCAGAATACACAGGCAGTTTATAACTAGAGGAATAGATATAAGGACTTTATATGCAGATATCATCTCTCAACACCTTTCTCTTATATCTTAACCTAAATATAGAAAAAAAAGCAATATCTATTCCTTGACAGCTCCGGCTCCAAGACTTTTTATCATATATTTCTGAGTAAATAGAAAGAAAATTACAAACGGAATGGCAATAAGCAATGAACCTGCTGCAAAGTTTGTAAATTCATTCTTTTTATCTGAAACAAAAGAAAAATAAAGCCCTAGAGCAAGAGTCTGCTTTGCAGGTGAACGCAAGACCATTTTTGGAAAGATAAAATCCATCCACGGACCTGTAAAGCTGGAAATAGCAAGAAATGTAATAATAGGCTTTGTTACAGGAAGAATTATTGTAGCATAAATGCGCAAATGGCTTGCACCGTCAATGCGTGCAGCTTCATCAAGATTTTTGCTTACAGTATCCATGTAGCTTTTTACCATCCATGTATTGTACGGAATGTTTCCAGCTACATACACTAGAACAAGCCCCCATAAAGTATCAAGTCCATTAATGCGCAAAAGAATGACATAAATGGCAATCATGCCTATAAATGATGGAAAGATTTGCAGAACCAAAAGACTCATCATGAGAGGCTTTTTAAAAACAAAATTAAATCGTGAAAAAATGTAAGCGCTCAAAGAAGATATAAATACAGAAATTACTGTAGTCCACAAAGCTATAAGAAACGTATTCTTAAACCACAGACAATAATGTGTTTTGGTAAAAAGATATATAAAATGTTTTAATGTTAAGCCGTTTTTATCCCTAAACGGAATAATGTCCAACGAAGCAATACCATTTCCCGAAGAAAAAGCAGCACTCACAGTATATACAAGCGGATAAAAAACAAGCAGAGAAATCAGGATAAATATAACATATATAATTGTTTTATTAACAACTTCTAAAGCATTGTAATTCTTTTTCATACTTCACCTTCCTTATAAGCCTTTGTGTGCATAAACTGATAGATTGCAAAAGGAGCAAGAACAGTAAAAATCAGAACAGCAATTACAGAAGCATAGTTGTATCTTTGCAATGTAATGGTAAGTTTGTAAATCCATGTAATAAGAATATCTGTTCCACCCGCATTCGTTGAAGTGCTGTCTGCAACAGCAGGCTCACCAGCAGTAAGGAAGTATATAATGCCGAAATTATTTATATTGTGTGTAAAGCTCATGATAATGAGCGGCATTGTCTGAAATAATACCAACGGGAATGTAATGTGTCTTAGAATCTGCCCGTTATTTGCACCATCTATCTTTGCAGCCTCATACAAATCTTCAGGAATGGCTGTCATTGTACCAGTAGAAAGCATCATAAAATAACCAAATCCAGCCCACAGATTAATGACAACACACATTATCTGTGCAAGGGTTGCATTGCCAAGCCAGGGGATTGTTCCGTTCAAAAGTCCCATAGCCTGTAAAGTTCTGTTTACAACACCAAAAGTTCCGTTAAGCAGGTTTCGCCACACAAGAGCCGTAATAACAACAGGAACAGCATACGGCAGAATAAAGATAAACTGGAATACATTTTTAAACTTTATCTTACTCTGCTTTAAAACAACGGCAACAATCAAACCGCCCATATAGCAGGTAAAAGTTGAAAGAACCGCCCAAATTAAAGTCCAAATTGCAATTCTTACAAAACCTTTTGACCAGGTAGTTCCACCGCCAAGAAGGTCTTTAAAGTTCTGCACTCCAACCCAGTCTACAGTATTCTTTGGCGGAATGTGATTTGGTGCAGAATAGTTTGTAAACGCAACTGCAACACTGAACACCAGCGGAACTACAACAAAAATTAAAAGAAAAATAATGCATGGAGCAAGCCCTAAAAGCGGAAACGCACCGTTTGCCGATTCCCACACAGAAGAACGCTGCGGAAAGCGTTTTAGTCGGCAATACTCCACATAGGATTTTCTAGCACTTCTAACAGAAATTACATAGAGTGCAACAAAAATTGCAATTATTGACAGAACAAGAATTCCATCAATAAGCATAAATATAGAATGAGACCGCAATTTTACAGGAACATCAGGCTGCGGATAGCCAAGAGTAATCAAATCAAATACTTTCCTAGCCCAAAAAGGAATGAGGGCAAGAAAAAACACTTCAATTGCTGCAAATGCAGCACCCTTGACATATTCTTTTAAGTAAAGCAAATGAGAAAGCCCCATAAAGCAAGATGCAGTCCCAGTCACCTTCTTAAGAGAACTTCCGTCAGTTTCTATTCGCATTAAACGGCCTCTTATTATTGAAATAATAATAGAGAGCCCCGCAACAAACAGGACTCTCTATCCAACAAAATACGCTAACTATTATTTTTTTATTATAGCCGCATCACAAGCATCAAGTTCTTTCTGAACGTCTGCACCATCCCAAATATTCTTACTTGTGTTGCCCATTGTATCCCAGAAAGCTGCCATTTCTGGAATTGAAGGCATTGGGAATGCAAAATCAAGCTGCTTTAAGAAACCAGGCATGTACTTGCTGCTTACAGATGTATCAATAGAAGGCATTGCACCAGTCAAATTAAAGCGAAGCTGCTGCATTTCAGGAGTAAGAAGGAAGCGTGCAAAATCAGCAGCTTCTGCAGGATGATCTGTGTATGCACTTACAAACATAGCACGTGTTCCGCTGAATGAAGCAGCAGGATTTACTTCACCAGGCAAAGCTGGCAACGGAGCAACACCAAAGTTAACGCCTGCATCTTCAAAAGGCTTAACATTCCACAAACCTGTAATGTACATTGCGGCATTTCCAGACTGGAAAGCAGCATCACATACAGCAGTTGTAAGGTCTGCTGCAGGAACATCAATAATAGAATGTAATGACTGGAAGAACTTCATGCCTTTTACA
>CACXDK010000119.1 GCA_902766345.1 uncultured Spirochaetaceae bacterium
GAGGAAGATGATTTTGATGGAAACAGCCTTGAGGGAATGATTGTAAAGGCTGCTGATTCTGTTGCAGATGCTATTTGCGGTGTTGTAGGCAAAATGGAATCTGCCATGGATGATGTTATGGATAAGCTTGTAGAAATCTGCGACTAAAGAGGGAGTTATCCTTCCATGAATAAATGCTTTCATGGAAGGATTTTTTTTGCGTTTAATTAACGCCACCTATTAAAGGAACATTATAGGCGGCAAGGGCTTTATTGACATCGTCTATTGTGCAGTAATCTTTTGGAGTAGAATTTTCAAGGCAGAACCTGATTATTATATCGCTTTTGTTGTCATCCAACAGGGCGTACTGTGCACTTTCCAGTAAATCTTCTGCTTCTTCCAGGTTAAGCTGAAGGGCAAATATAAGTGATATTACGGTGTTTTTTTCTGCCCTTTTCGTTTTTCCGCTTATGATTTTAGAAAAGCAGTCTGGCTTAATTCCTGCCTTGTTATAGACCTGTGCATTGGTCATTTTTTTTAAATTTATGTAATACAGAAGTTTTTCTACAAATCCATCGGATTTTGTGTGTGCTTTTTCAAGTTTTGCTTCAAGTTTTCCGAATTTAGGATGCTTAAGTGGGTTAAATCCGCTGTGTTGTTGTAAAGGGCTTATTGTAGGAATTTCCTTTTTTGAGTGGTCTTTGAAAAGGCCTTCAAAAAGTTTTTTTTCTTTGTATCTTTGATTTATGTAAGAATCTAGCTTTGTATAATTAATCATGGACTTTTATCTCCTTGCCATTTTTCAGTGATTATAGCATATTTAGGGATTTTATATTGGATTTTTCTCTTATTTTTATTACGAATTTGCAGGAGGATTGTTTGTATATATAGGGAATGCAGTAGGTTGCTTTCACAAGAATAATGTTTTACAATAATTTTATGAGGAAAATCGTATTTTCTGCTTTTATATTTACTTTTCTCATTTGTTCTGTAGCTGTGGCTCAGGAACGCGACCGTGAAATGGAACGTGAATTTGGTGCAAGGCCACCTTCTTTTGCGGTTATTTCTCAGCGGGAAGCCATAAAAAAGCGGGATGCAGAGAATGAAAGGCAGGAAAATATCCTTATGCAGTCTCGTTCTGACTGGCAGAATGAGCTTATTGTCATTAATAAAAAGGTTATGACTGAAAAATCTGAAAAGGTTTTGACTTCAATTCCTGATCAGACAGATGAAGCTTTACAAACTATCCGCAAGATAGAAAAGCTTAAGGCTAATATTTTACGCTTTGGGCAGTATTATGATGTGCTAAGCCCTGAAATTCAGAGTCTTACTGAAGAACTTGAAGAAGAATATGCAGCTCTTGCTCAAAAGACGTTTACCACAACAAGCCTTAGTTCTCACGTTACTTTAAGGTGCGACTCCTATAATGAACTTTCCGACTCCTGGAAGGCTTTGATATATTCTGATTTTTTTAATGATGTAAAGCTGTTTAACGGTACTGTAGAACTGCCGTATAAAGAGTTTTTTGGCAAAAGAAATCCTTTTTCTGGCTACAAAAAGGCTGGAAAAGAGGAAATGCGTGCCAATAACATAATGATTGCAGACAGCCTTTTCAGGACTGCACAGCCTGCTGTTTATGCTGTTGTAACGTATCGCATTGTGCGTTGGAAGGAAGCTTCTGAATACCGTTTTATTCCTATCCGTTGTGAAATTTACCGTACTGACAACAATACGTTTATTGCAAAATTCGGCAAGGAGGAGCTGGCACAGACTTCGTTTATTATGCTTCCACAGGTTGAAGTTAGAACTGCTGCCAAAAAGGAAGAAGAAGAACAGCTTACTGGCAAACAGCTTGAAAAGAAAGATAAACGCATTGCTTCTAAAGTGTCTGATGGCTACATAGAAAAGCAGCATTTTCCAGCTTTTGACAAGCAGTTAAAACGCAGAACTATTTTTGTGTCTGTTGATACGAGCTTGTTTTCTGCGGATTTCAGTCCATTTGACGTAAAGGCTGTAAAGCTGAATTCTATAAAACTTAACATGGATTTTGGTCTTACAAAGCATATATTTGTTGGCGGTACAATGGAATATGACTATAATGGTCCGCATAATAATGCTGACTATGGATTTGGAGTAAACTTTGGCTTTAATGCGACTTTGTTTGGCTTTATCCGTCCGTACATTCAGTCTGGCTTCTCCTTTATTACCGATTACAGTGCCGTTACGACGGTTGGTGGCGGTGTTGATGTTATTTTTGGAAAACTTCTGCTTAATGTTGGCTATGGCTATAACTGGAATTACGATATAAATTCAAGGTTTAAGTTTAAAAAAGAAAGAGAACGAGACACTCTTATGCAGTATCATACGTTCTCTGTTGGTGCGGGGCTTACTTGGTAGCAAGGCAAATGTCATTTATGCAGCATTCCTTGCATTTAGGGCTTCTTGCCGTGCAGACGTATCTTCCGTGCAGGATTAGCCAGTGATGTGCATGCATCAGGTATTCTTTTGGAATTCTTTTTAATAATGACAGTTCTATTTCAAGAGGTGTAGAACCTTCTGCAAGCCCTATTTTGGGGCAAATTCTCATTAAATGTGTGTCTACTGGCATTGTTGGCTGGTGATACACAACATTTAGCACGACATTTGCTGTTTTTCTTCCTACTCCTGGAAGTTTCATTAAATCTTCTCGGGTTGAAGGAATTTTGCTGTCGTATTGTTCTATAAGGATTTTACTTAATTGTATTATATGTTCGGCTTTAGAATTGTAAAGTCCGATTGATTTTATGTAGGATATAAGCCCTTCTTTTCCCAGTGCAAGCATAAGTTCTGGGGTTGTCACTTTTTCGTATAATGACTTGGTAGCTGCATTTACGGATTTATCTGTTGCCTGTGCACTTAATACAACGCTAACAAGCAGGCAATATGGATTGGGGGCTTTTAATTCAGATTCAGGCTCGGCATTGCGAGCCTGAAACCGCTCAAAAATGGAGATAATTTCTTCTTTTTTGAGCAGTTTTCTTTTTTGTGTCATTTATTTGACGGCGTTCTGTAATGCCTGAACTTTATTTGTCTGTTCCCAAGGGAATTCACTGCGTCCGAAGTGTCCGTATGTAGCAGTTGCTTCATAAATTGGGCGTTTAAGATCGAGTGTTGTGATGATTCCGCCTGGTGTACAGTCGAATACTTTCTTGATTGCTTCTACAATCTTGTCTTCTGGTATTGTTGCTGTACCGAAGGTGTCTGCCATGATGCTTACTGGGAAAGGAACACCGATTGCATAGGCAAGCTGTACTTCGCAGCGTTCTGCAAATCCTGCTGCAACAACGTTCTTTGCTATGTAACGTGCCATGTATGCACCAGAACGGTCTACTTTACTTGGGTCTTTTCCACTGAATGCACCGCCACCGTGGCGTCCCATTCCACCGTAGGTATCAACAATGATTTTGCGTCCTGTAAGACCTGAATCTCCTACTGGTCCACCGATGCAGAACTGTCCTGTTGGGTTTACAAAGTACTTTGTTTTTGCATCCAAAAGGCCTGTTGGTTCGAGTACTGGCTTAATGAGCTTTTCAATGACAGTTTCTTTTATTTCGTCATAGCGGATTCCTGGGTCATGCTGCTGTGA
>CACXDK010000120.1 GCA_902766345.1 uncultured Spirochaetaceae bacterium
ATTTCATAATGTCCGTTTTTCAAAACAAGAGGATTATTCACCACAACACGATTCAAAGCTTTTATTGTGTTGAAAAATGGATAGTATACAGGCTTTTGAATGAGGACGCCTTCTCCTTCCTTTGTAAATGCCTTTATTGCACAGGCAATGGCAAATACAACTCCAGGAGTGTTTACAACCCATTCATCTTGAACTTCAAAATTATGACGCTTCTTAAACCAATTTTTTACGGCTGTGTAATAACGGCCGTCCAAAAGACTGTAACCGAAAATTCCATGTTCAACACGTTCCTGCAAAGCTTTTTGAATGCATGGGGCTACTTTAAAATCCATATCGGCAACCCAAAGGCTTATGGCATCCAAAGGCTTATGGCGTCTTTCTGCAAGGTCATATTTTATTGCGAAGGTATTTTTACGGTCTACAACAGAATCAAAATCGTATTTCATTATGCCTCCATTGCTTGTGCTAAATCTGCAATTAAATCATCTGCCGACTCTATTCCTACAGAAAATCGGAGAGTAGCATTGGTAATTCCGTTTTTTAGACGGATTTCTTCTGGAACATCTGCATGTGTCTGCGTAACAGGATACGTTATAAGACTTTCAACTCCACCAAGGCTTTCTGCAAACTGAATAAGGCGAACTTTATTCAATATAGATTTTGCTTTGGCTTCATCCGTAACGTTAAAAGTAATCATTGCTCCAAAACCCCTTGCCTGCTTTTTCTGAATTTCATAGCCAGGATGAGAAGGAATTCCCGGGTAAAGAACTTTTGTAACGCATTTCTGTTTTTGCAGCCATTCAACTATTTTTTTTGCATTTTCCTGAGCTTTTTCCATGCGAACAGCTAAGGTTTTAATTCCACGAAGAGTAAGCCAGGAGTCAAACGGTGCAAGACCTGCACCTGTTGTTTTTATGAGGAATCTAAGTTTTTCCTGAATATCAGCTCTGTTTGTTATGATAAAACCTGCAAGAGTATCATTGTGTCCAGCCAGATACTTTGTACCTGAATGAATAACAATGTCAGCTCCTAAATCAAGAGGGGTTTGAAAATAAGGAGACATAAAAGTATTATCAACAATCAGGATTATGCCGTGTTTTTTTGCAATGGCAGAAACTGCGGTAATATCCGTTACGTTCATCATTGGGTTTGTAGGAGTTTCAATGTAAATAGCTTTAGTCTTAGGAGTAATAAGACTTTCAATATCTGCATTTGAGCAGTTTACACGTGTAAAAGTGAGTCCATTCTTGTTTGAAACATTATCAAACAATCTTATTGAACCTCCGTATAAATCACTGTCTGCAATTATGTGATCACCAGGAGAAAACAATTCCATTATTAATGTGATTGCAGCCATGCCACTTGAAAGTGCAAGTGCATCAATTCCATTTTCAAGTTGACATACAATTTTTTCCAACTGCTCTCTAGTAGGGTTTTGTAAACGACTATAATCAAACCCCGTACTCTGTCCTACTGCTGGGTGGGCGTAGGTTGCAGTCTGATAAATTGGAAAACTTACAGCTCCGTAGTGATTACACCCATCTTCATCTTTATTTTCTAAATGCGAACATTTTGATTCAAAACTTAAAGCCATGCTTACCCTCCTGAATGATTTTTTACCTGTACATATTTGTGGAAAGATATTTAAAGGCATTGTCTGCAAGAATTACAATAATATTTTTTCCTTTTGCCTCAGGGCGTTTTGCAACCTGCGTTGCAGTCCAAAGAGCAGCTCCTGCCGACTGTCCCACAAAGAAGCCTTCCTGCTTTACAAGTTTACGTCCTGTTTCGTATGCATCTTCCGCAATAACATCAAAACATTCATCATATTCTGTATGGAAAATTTTAAAAAGCTCAGGAACTTTATCATCTGGAACTCCGTTAAATTTTAATACGCCATCAATTGTATTACGGTCCGGGAACTCAGGATTTTTCAAAGACTGAACAGCAGGCTGTGCGCCAATTATCTTTACATCAGGATTCTTTTTTCTGAAAAATTCTGTAAGTCCAGAAAGAGTTCCTCCTGTTCCTACAAGCTGAACAACATAGTCAACCTTTCCACCTGTAGCTTCCCAAATTTCAGGACCAGTGCCTTTAATGTGAGCTTCAGAGTTTGCTCTGTCTCCACACTGGTTAAGGTAATACCAACCATTAGACTTTGCAAAATCGTTCATAACTTTGTAAAGACCTGCAAGAGAAAGTCCTGTTTTAAGCATTTCTGCAAAACCTGGAACATCTGTAACCTGCAGCAGTTCTGCCCCTAAAGCTTTTAAAATCTGAGAACGTTCAACAGAAACCTGTGGCTGAATGACTGCAACAAATTTGTAGCCCTTTGCATTTGCAAAAGTAGCTTCTCCAATTCCTGTATTACCACTTGTGTAATCAATTAAAGTCATGCCAGGCTTTATGTCCCCGCGCTTTTCGGCTTCTTCAATAATGTTCAAGGCAGCTCTATCCTTTACACTTCCAGAAGGATTAAAATATTCAAACTTTCCAAGTATATTTGCTTCAAGATTTTCTGATTTTTCATATCTGTGAAGACGTACAAGAGGAGTATCACCAACAAGTTCCGTAATTGAATCATAAATTTTTGCCATATAAAATCTCCTTTTTATGTTAAACTCATCAATTGAAATAGCTGTATTCTATCAGCTCTATAAGATTTTCATTTTTTTCCACAGCAGCAAGCGAAAGCAAAGCCCATGCATTTCCTGCTGTTCCAATATAAAGTCCTGTGTAAGAGTGTACATCGGTAGGAATTGTTCTCCACCAAGCCCCGCTCCATCTTCTGATTGCTTTTTGATGATAGATGTCACCATCTGCATCTTCAACAAAAGACTGACCAACAACAGTTTTTGCAGCTCTTTTTGCATAATCCAAGAATTCAGGATTCTTAGTAAGTTTATACACAGATACAAAATGTTCTACCAAGCCAGGTGTACCGCAGCATAAAGCCTGACTTTGCCAGTAACCGCGACTGAAAATTTCAGGAGCTCCTGCCTTAATTATTCCACGACTAAGTTTAAGCACCCAGTCCAAATAATTTTTGTCACCAGTAATTCTGTATAGAGACTGAAAAAGTATTGAGGTTCCTGCTGGACCGTGACATGTACTCAAATAATAGAATTCTGTGGAAGGTCCTCTTTCAAGGCTATCAAGATATGGAACAAGTACAGCATTTTCATCACCCACGGCAATACCTTCTATATATTTGGCAGCTTCTTTTGCAGCGTTTAAAAATTTCTCATCTTTTGTTAAATTGTAAAGAATTGTAAAAATCCAGCCTACACCACTTGTGCCATGAGCATGGTTTACCCAAAACACATCTTTTGGAAAATCAATTATTGTAAGGTCAACAACGTTCCAGTAAGTTCCACCTTTTGGTGCAGGCTTTCCTTTTGAAAGAAGGAAATTTCCAAAGCTTCTTGCTGTTTCACGATATTTTTCGTCTTTTGTAAGATCATAAACAGAAGAAAGATATGTAACAAATCCTGCATCGCCACATAAATCATTCTGTTCACTCCAATAGATTCCTGTGTCAGATTTTTTTGCAGCAGCAAGTAAATCATCAGCAACTTTAACAGCATAATTTTTATAAGCTTCTTTTCCTGTGAGTTCAAAAAGCTTTATGACTAGATAAGCACTTCCTGTAGGACCATTATAGTATCCTGCAGCCCAACCTGGCATATTTTTTACATGCACAAGTTTTGAAGCTCCACTAGCTTTTGAGTTAAGAGTGCGTTCATAAAAAGCCACTCCCTCATCTGTCTCAATAATTTCTTTTGCAGCCAGCTCAGCTTCTTCAAGATATTCAGGCTTTTTTGTTTCTTGATACAGTCTAAGATAAAAAAGTCCTAGTCCACTTGAACCACCGTAAAGCGATTTTGGAGTGAGCATCGGATAATCAGAAAAGTCTTCTTTTGAATCAGGACTTTGAAGCCAGAGGTTTCCGAACTTACCGCTTTTTTTTGTTGTTTTTATCCATGCAGCACTTTGCTCCGCAAATTTTACATAATCAGATGATGAATAATCTTTAAAGAGAATATTTCCAGACATATTTTTCTCCTCTAGGAAATTAAATTTGAGAAATTATAAAAATTTAGATTTTCTGCTAAAAGACTTTTAGCTTAAGAGAGAGAAACGAGGCACATCCGTCCATTGCGGAAATTTTCACGGACTAATTTTTCGAAATAAATAACCATCATGTGCCTCCTTGTTAGATATGATATCCCTACTGGAATGATAGTTAAAATATATAACTAAAAGCCTATTCTGTCAATGGGTAAATTTATTTTTTTTCACATCTGATTAAGATAATCAGACAAATATTAAATG
>CACXDK010000121.1 GCA_902766345.1 uncultured Spirochaetaceae bacterium
AAAGTTCGTAAACTCGCTGATTCAAAATATAACGAACGCCGTGGACAGTGCGAACAGGCATTGAAGATTCTTCAGGATAATGGAGTGAAAGTTGGTGCATTGTGCGAACTGACTCCAGCAGACTGGGATAAATACTCAGCACTTGTTACCGACCCGATTTTAAATAAGCGTGCCCGCCACTGTATTGCAGAAAACCAGCGCGTTATCGATGCCGCTGCAACTCTAAAAGAAGGCAACCTCGTAAAACTGGGAGAACTCTTAAATGCCAGCCACAAATCGCTGAAAGAAGATTATGAAGTAACTGGTATTGAGCTCGACACTCTGGCAGAGACCTCTCAAAAGCAGGAGGGTTGTCTTGGAGCCAGAATGACAGGAGCAGGCTTTGGAGGCTGTGGTATTGCACTTGTTCATAAAGACAATATTGACACCTTTATAGAAAATGTTCAGAAAATCTATACAGATAAAATTGGCTACGCAGCAGGCTTCTTTGCTTGTGAAAGTGGAGACGGAGTATCTCACTATAAAGGTTAATTTTTATCAATAAAACAAAAAAGCTGTTCATAAATTTATGGTTTATGAACAGCTTTTTTTATACTTTGAAAATGTACAAAAGTTAAAAATTTGATTTCCATTTATTACAATGCTATAATGTAAACATGAAAAAGAAATTCGGTATTGGAACTCTTATTATATGTGCGGCAGCCGCAGCTGGATATGTAGGTTTTACAAAACTAAATTTAAATAATCAGGAAGAAGTAGAAAGACTTGAACGTATTGTAGAAAGCTTAAAAGAAGAATCTGTTCCTATTAAGTTTAAGGTTGAATACACTGACAAACTGAATGTAAGCAAGAATCAACAGACAGAAGTAAGCATAAAGTTCTTTGATCAGGATGAAAAACAAGTTTCAAGAATGTCCTATATATTAGAAGGAACGGAAGTTTTCTTTGATTTTAAAGTCTTACATATAGCTTCTAAAGATACATATTTTTTCTTTCCATATTCCTTATATACAGATAAAATGGAACCTGCAAACGGCATTTTAATATGTAATGATTACACCAGTAATGGAATGCCCCTTATCTATCGCAGTAAAGCCCTTAATTCTCCAGAAGACGAGGAGTTTTTTTCGGAACTCTTAAAATACATAACAGAGGAAACAGAGCTCAAGGAAGAAGATTTAGCTTATGGTTATTCCGTGCATGACATGAGCGATTTTAACATAAAGTTCAAGCCAAACACGACATATAAAATAATCTGCCACAATAAGAAAGGTGGCATTGAATTTTTGGAAGACTAATGACAACTGAAATCATAAACAAGTTTACTAACATTCTGCAAACATTTCTCGTACAAATAATTGTTTTTGTTTCTGCAATTTTCGTTATTACGCTTACCTTATATATCTGGCATGGTATTGCAAAAGAAAGAAAAATAAACGGAAAATCTAAAGAACAAGTCTCTACTGGCCGTCTTTTCTGGAATTACATGGCAGAAGGTCTTGCATTTATCCTCCGCTCTGCTCCAAAGATATTAATAGCAGCTCTCGTTTTTTTTGTAATAGAAGAAGTTGGAACAAAACTCTATAGTGTAAACAGATATTTTGAAAATGAAAAACGCATAAAAGAATTAAAAACTGTCATTAAAAACATGGAACGCCAGCAAAATCTGGGGAAAATACAGGTAATTTCACGTACAGACAATTCAGTCACGTATAAAGTAACAGTATTTACAGGATACAAGGAAGAAGCGGTAACAGAAGAAATAACGTTACCAGGCAAAGAATTTTATTTTGACTGCATAATAATTAATTTTGACTATTCACAAATAAGCAGCGGTACAACAGATAACATTGCATATCCTTACAGGTTCTGGTCAGAACAGCTGTCTCCAGAAAAGGCATATTATCTCACTTCGACCTTCACAGACAGTACAGAACAAGTGCCAATTCCATATCTGCTACAGGACGATGTTTACGGAATTGCTCCTGAAACATACCTGAGCAGAATAAAAGAACTATTTTCTATAATAAGAGATAAAGAACAAAGCAAACAATTTGGCATTCGCAGCACAAACGGAGCTGTAATACACATCATGCCAAAAGATAATGAAACATACACAATCAAAGTGGAGAACACAGGAGGACTGAGTCTCCACAAAGAAGAAAACTGGTAAAAGAATTCTCCTAAAATTAATTGCGTATTGCGTCTATATTTGCATTACCAGCTGAAACAAACGGCAGAACGTTTTCTCCCATGGCAATATTCAAGCGAACAACATGAGGTCCTTTTGCAAAGGCTTTTTTATACCATTCTGCATCAGAATTAGCATCAACAGCATCAATATCAAATCCCTTTGCAATAGAAAGGAAATCTGGAACTTTTTCAAAAATGCTTGCACTGTAATTCTTCTGAAACAGATATTCCTGCTGCTGTCTAACCATGCCAAGACTGCCATTCTGCAAAACAATAACCGTTACATCAAGATCAAGTTCGCTCAAGGTTGCAAGTTCCTGAATGTTCATTAAAATGCTACCATCACCGCTTATGCAAATTACACGTTTACCTTCATTTGCAAGAGCTGCACCAATAGCCGTTGGCAATCCAAAGCCCATAGTTCCCAAAGAACCACTTGTAAGAAACTGACGGGCATATTCAACAGGATAATACTGAGCACTCCACATCTGATGCTGACCAACATCTGTAGTAACAATTAAGTCTTTAGAAAACCATCCTGCTTTTTCTGCATATTCAGGCAGAGCCTTAATAAAAGCTCTTGGATTTACGCTTGAAGGATCTACATTTTCACCACGCCCCAATTCAACACTTTCAGTAGCTTCAAAAATACCCCTCAATTCCAAAACCCATTTTGCCCTGTGATCAACATAGTCACTGTGTTTTCCTGCAATTGTCTGTGTAATCAAAGGAAATGCAGACTCAACATCGCAAACAAGAGAACAGTAAGAAGGCAGAATTTTATTTATTTCTGCTGCATCAATATCTATATGAAGGATTTTTGCATTAGGACAGAACTTGCTTATTACGCCAGTTGCACGGTCATCAAAACGAACCCCTGCAGCAAGTACAACATCTGCATCGTGCATGGCACGGTTTGCGGCATAGGAGCCGTGCATTCCAACCATGCCAAAATTTGTAGAATATTTTCTGCTTACAGCTCCAATTCCCATAAGACTTGTAACAACAGCACAGTTATAATATGAAAGAAATTTATTTATTTCAGCAAAAGCTTCTTTTGTATTACATCCGCCACCAGCATACAAAACAGGACGTTTTGCAGACAGCAAGGTTTCAACCATCTGATTAACTATAGAAGGCAGTTGTTCCCTCGGTGTTGAAAAACGCAGTGCAAGAGCTGAATGTTTATCTTCCTGCAAAGTAGAAATAGAAGGCCAGTTTTCAAATTCTACAGTAGCAGTCTGAACATCACGTGGAACATCAATTAAAACAGGCCCCGGACGACCGCTAACAGCTATGGCAAAAGCTTTTGGAATTGCAGTAAGCAGTTCTTTAGCATTTTTTACCATCATACTATGCTTTGTTATAGGAAAAGAAAGACCAAAAGTATCAGCTTCCTGAAAAGCATCTGTTCCGATTAATGAAGTATTTACCTGACCTGTAATGGCTACAATAGGCACAGAATCGCAACGGGCATCGGCAATAGCTGTAAGAAGATTCATGGCTCCTGGACCACTGGTTGCCATACATACAGCAGGAATTCCTGTAGAACGAGCCATGCCCTGTGCAATAAAACCTGCAGCCTGTTCATGACGTACAAGAATATGCCTGATAGAGCTTCTGTTTAATTCATCATATAAAGGAAGAATACTGCCGCCTGGAATGCCGGCAACTGTTTTTACGCCTTCCATCTCAAGAAGTTTTAC
>CACXDK010000122.1 GCA_902766345.1 uncultured Spirochaetaceae bacterium
ATTCCCTGAACAGTTGCCTGAGGACTATAGGTTGCAATAATCTGAGCATTCTTATAACTTTGCAGTCTCTTATCTATGGAAGAAAATTCATACTTACCATCTTTTGTTGTACTGTCAATGAGCTTACCCTGCGACATATATCCGCGAGCCTCATTTACACGAGAGGTAAAATGTTCCAGATCAGACATTTTGTAAAGACTTTCTACACCAATAGCAGCCTTTCTTCCAGAAATATATGCACTTGGAGTATAGCACACACCATAGTGCTCACGCACTACATTAAACAAAAGATCATTGTACATGTCCATTGCAAGCAGAGAAGGAAGGTAATCATCACTATCCTCGGCAGGGGCAGAAACAATTCTAATAGCATGTCCACTTCCATGCACAACAGAATCAAGCGTAAGAACTTCATCTTCCCCAGAAACGGAATAAGGACCAACAACACCTGCAAGTTCTGCCTGCAAAGCTTCATTGTCACGGTTCTTCTTCTTATTAGCTTTTTTATCCTTACTTGTTTTGCTTGTAGTATCTGCAATAGTACCAATCGTCTTTTCAAGCTCAGCCATCATCTTGTCAGCATTAACATTACCAGAAACTACTACAAAAATATTTGCAGGACGTACAATGTCATTATACAAAGTAGAAATTGCATCTTCCCATTTTTTATAGCCTTTATTAGAAGAAGCAAAATCAAAAGATTCTTTTGTCATTGAACAATCCTTTTCATAAGGATGTCCTTTTGTAATCTGAGCCATAATCTTACTGTCAAGGAATGAAATTGGCTCTGTTTTTGCAGGTGAAACATCTTCATCAGCACAGTTCTTCAAAGCAATAGCCATGCCCTGTTTAAATGAAGGATGCATGAATCCATCCAGATATATAGGCAAAGTTTTAGAAAGGAATGCATCCGTAGTACCAAGAGAATAAACACTTCCATCCCTATAAGTTGTTGCATATATAGAAGAACGTGTTTCTGCAAGTGTACGACGGCGAGTTTCCTGATTGTAAACTCTAGACCAGACAGTCATATTTTCAAACAAAACTTTTTCAAGTCCAGAATACTCAGAAGAAGGAAGATATGTATGCCCTCCCCTTACACCAATATGAACATAGTTTACTTTTTTCTTTTCATCATAAAGGAAATATACAGGGATATTATTTTTAAGGGTTCTTGTTTCGTACTTAGGAGGTTCCCAAACCATATATTTCTTTGATGCTGCCAAGTCCTGAGTAGGAACATAAATCTTTGTCTTTTTTGGAACGGCAGTTTCCTTTGCAATCTTAGCAGGATCAGGAGCAAACTTCTTATCCTTCCACCACTTAGAAGGCTTATCCTTTATGATGTCATAAGCAGAAAGCCAATTTTCAAGCGTAAAGCCACTGACAGAAAGTCCACTTGCAGCCCTTTCATACACAACATACTCATACGTTGCATTTGTAGTCATGTAGACAATAAGCGGATTACTTTCTGTAATGTATTTCTTTACCCATGCAACAGCATCTTCCCTGGTAATGCTGCGGATATTATCGTAATAGTTAAAATAATAATCAGCAGAGGCCCGTGCCCAGAAACTTCTTAAAGATGACAGAAGTCCTTCAGCAGACTGAGTATTTTTCAGTCTTGAAGCCATCATCTTGTTTATGATAAGTTCCTTCTTTTCAGGTTCGAAAGCATATTTTTTGCTTACTACGGCAGGAATCTGCTTTTTTATGATTTCATCAAATAGAAAGTCATCGGTTATCTCTGTCGTACAGGTAATAGAAAAAAGGCTTCCAGAACGTCTGCCAATATATGAAACATCTATATTACCTGCATTGGCAAAGTTATATCTTTTCTGGCTAAGCATTGCCTGCTTAAAGTCCTCGGAATCTTCGTTAAGCAGAGCCGCAAGATATGCAGCTATGTAAGAATCCTTTTCATTAAAGCCCAAATCTGGTGCACGAAATATAAGAGAAACCTCTGCCGCATAAGATTTTGAATCAAGGACAAATGCAGATTTCTGTCTTTTTTCCAGAGGATTCAGACTTGGCTGAGGAGGAAGCTCTGGAGCACTGTTGCCATTATTGCTCCATGTACCGAAAATTTTCTTTGTCATATCGTAAGCTTCTTCAGGGGTAACATCACCACCGATGAAGAGGGCAGAATTTGCAGGAATGTAATACTTGCTCTGAATGTCCCTTAACTGAGCGACAGTTGCATTCTTTACAACACTCACAGCACCGCCTGTGTCCAGCCTGTAAGGGGCATCAGGAAATAAAGTTTTTTCTACATAAGGCGTAAGGAAATCCCAGTCACTCTTTGTATCTCCCTGAATCTCAGAAAGAACTACTTTCTTTTCGTTTTCAAGTTCCTGCTCGTTCATAAGAGGAGCACGGATTGCAGCATTCCAGAATGCCATACCGTTTTCAAGCTGATCAGATGGCAATGTAAAATAATAATGAACACAGTCTATTTCTGTATATGCATTCCATGTTGAAACACCCATATCTTTTACAGCACGCTGGACTGCTGCAGAATTTGTATACAAATCATTTCCCTTAAACATCATATGTTCATAAAGATGGAAAAGTCCTGCAGTCTCAGGAGTCTGGGTTGTAGCACCAGCCTTTACAGCAATTTCGATATAGACAAGTGGAACAGAATGATTTTCTGCAACAAACAATGAAAGTCCGTTATCCAGTTTATACTGGTACAAATCATCTATAGGTGTCTTTTCCGCAAAAACACTGACTGCGGAGGTCAGCACTAAAGCAACGGTAGTTGCCAACAAACTTTTTAAAAGTTTCATACTAGCCTCTCTTTTTAATATAGGGGTGTCCCTATTTATAGAAACGATAAGTTATGAATAAGGTTACAAATTATGTTGTCAGTAATGCATAATTATGCTAAAGTTGAGGAATGAATAACACAAACTTAGAAAAATTAAACGGACTTGGTTTTAAAAAAGTAGGCATTAATTGGCTTGGCAAAATAGGAAGATATTATTTTGAAATACAGGACAAACAGGATTCAGAAGAAGAACTGATTGTATCATTAAACCTTGCCCCTAATACAGAAAAAAGCAAACTCTTTGAATATCTTGATAATTTGGAAAATATTAAAGACTATTCAAAATTTGAAAATAAAATAAGCATTATATATGAAGAAAGTGAAGATGAAACAGACGACATAAGCACATTTTTAAAAGGTCTGTGTTCAAATCTTGAAGAAGTTGAAGGCAGGTGCGTCTGTGGAAACTGCGAAAACACAGAATATCTTTCATATTATACAAGTGGCGATTCATACACATTACTTTGCGAAGAATGTGGTACAAAAGCCATAAAGAACTTTGAAGCAAGCAAGAATGCAAACACAAATTATGTAAAGGGCTTTATTTTCAGCCTTGTAGGAGCAATACTCGGTTCTGCATTATGGATAGTTTTAGGTGCAATAGGTTTCTACGCATCAATTGCAGGTCTTTTTATTGCATACTGTGCATTCAAAGGTTATGAAATGGCACAAGGAAAATTTACAAGAAAGGGAATTATCCTTAACGTTGTTGCCATTGTAATTGCATTCATTCTGGCTCAGTACGCAGGTTTATTTTTGGAGTTCATCAAAGAAACTCCAAGCCTTAAGGGAGAACCAAAGCTTGCATTGCAAACATTCCTTTTAATAACTCCATACATGTTCACAGACATTGAATTTATAAAAGGTCTGTTGCCAGATTTGGGACTTGGACTTTTGTTTGTAACATTAGGAAC
>CACXDK010000123.1 GCA_902766345.1 uncultured Spirochaetaceae bacterium
TCGTTAGCACCAGCTTCATTCTTATTTGCATCGGCGCTAGCACCATTAGAACCATTGCTATTAGCACCAGTTCCGTTTGCACCGCTACCATTCTTATTATTGTTTGTATTATTTGCAAGCCTTGGCTGGTTGCTTCCAGAGCCAGAATTTGTCTTAGCTGATTTATCAGCGTTAGCCCCATTATTACCAGCTGTACCATCCTGGAGATTTGCAGCAGTGTTTGGCTTTGAATCCGCAGCAGTCTTACCAGACTCAATAGCTCGATTAGATGTAGTACCATCCTGCAAATTTGCAGCAGTATTAGGCTTTGGATTTGGATTAATACGCTTCATTGTCTCAGGAAAGTTTTCCTCAGAGTTAGGCGGATTATAAATATCGTCAGTTTCATCCTTTACAACAGCCGTGCTAGAAATTACACCAGTTCCATCTTTTCTTTCAGTTGTAACAACTTTAGAACTATCTTCTTTTTTATCAGCTTTAAAAGATTTATCTTCCTCAGCAGGTTTTTGTTCAGCTACAGGCTCAGGCTTAGTTTCCACTACAGGTGCCTGAACAGGTTCTTCCTGCACTACAGGTTCTTCAACTTTTTCCTCAACCGCAACTTCTGTTTCTACAACAGTCTCAGAATCATCGCTTTCTTTTGTACGTGAATTCTTATTTTCATTTACAGCAGAACTTTCCGCAGCCGTCTTGCTTTTAGAAGAAGATTCGGTTGGAGTTGATTTACACGATGTAAGATAGCCAGACAACATTAACATTACGGCCGTACTACCAGCTACGAGTTTTTTCATTTATTACCACCCCTCTTTTTATAAATGAACAGACCTGTTGCGGTCTTCAAATGTCAGTTTATACATATCCATTAATCTGGCATCTAACTGTTCAAAGACAGCTCCTTTTTTTAACTTCATACCAGAAGATTTACCAGTAGAAGTAAGGCTGTCAAACAAAAAGAACACCCTTGAAATAAAGCTTCCAGCCTTGCCAGGAAGTGTTGTATTCCTACCCACAATACAGCGAGAAGCAAACACCATTCCAACAAGAACTCCGCTTCTTTTCAAACCATTTTCCAAAGCCCCTGCTGTAATTTTAAACTTACCAACCCCAAGTAAAACTTTTCCATAAGGCGAAAGCAAAGCCATAAACGTCACGGAAAAAATCACTACCAAAGAAGGCAGGATGCGGAGTTTTCCTTTTCTGGTAATCATTACCAGTATAAAAAAGAACGCAACAATACACCATTCTATAACTAGAATATCGGTGCACAGCATAAAAATGCAAGGGATAAACAGCAGAATTACCACTAATCCTTTATAATACAAACGTTTTTTTGAGCATTCCGTTACATCCTGCATTGAAATTTCAGAAAATTCAGAACTGCACTCTGCATACCAATGCGATTTCTGTTCAAAAAGATACGCAAAAATCCCAAGAAACAGCCCTGTACACAGTCCTGAAACAAGCAATAAAGGAGCTATATAACGTACATTTTCACCAAACATAATGTATTTTGCACACAAAATCTGAGCAGCATTATTTGCAAGAGCTCCAGCAAGTGAAAGCCCTATAAACGAAATGACATCAAATTTTTTAAACAATGCATAAAGGCATATTATCATAATGCCACTTGCAAGACTTCCTGCCAAAGAAAAAAGAAACACATAACTTATAAGAGTTCCACTAATAAAAGCTTGAAGTAAAATCTTAAGGAACACAAGAGCAAGAACCCATCTTGCAGGCATTTTTTTTACAGCCATAAGAACAGGCAGATTTGCCAACCCCAACCGCATAAATGGTAAGGGTTTAGGAACAGCATATTCCACTGCGGATAAAAAAAGACAAAGTGCTGAAAAAAAAGAAAGTTGATTTAGCCTACGACCAAGATGCATACATCCATTATAAATCTTTATTGAAGATAAAGAAAGTCCTATAACTAGCCAAATCTAAATATCCTATGATATAATACAAAATAAATTTAAACTATTGAATTTCCAATGATAAAAAGTAAGACATGCCTCCTGATAAGAGTAAGCCTTTTTCTCCTGATGCTAAATTTAACACTAGCATTACCTGCTCAGAATGGGCATATTCAAAAAGAATTTTATGAATTCATTCCCTTAGGAAGCACAGAACCTGTCCAAACACAAATTCCTATAGAATGGGACGAAGACTGGCTTAATCAAAGTTCCTTTACCTACAATCACAAAGTTGCAAGAGTGGCATGTGCCCTTGCCGACATTTCCGCTGCAGACGTAGCTGCAAATCCAACTGACAATGCTTTAATCCGTACCTATATCAAACTTGGAATAGAACCTTCAACAATAAAAGCCTATTATGACATCAACTACGATGATCCATTCTGGGGCAATGATCAATGTGCCTTTTCTTTTGCCCACACAGATAAAACTTTGTTCATCATCATAAGACCAAGTCCTTTTGAATCAAATGAATGGATTTCAAACATAAACGTAAGTGATGCAACCGCAGAAGAAACAAGCTTGCATGAAGGCTTTTTAAAACCAATGGTCTTAGTACAAAATGCCTTATTAAAATATATCGAAAGCGAAAAACTTGATGTAAAGAACATGAACCTGTTAATTACAGGCTACAGCAGAGGTGCAGCGGTTGCAAACTTACTAGCAGCAACCTTTGCAATTGAAAATGCATTTCCACCCGAAAACATGTTTGTCTATACCTTTGCATCACCAAATGTCACAACCGCAAAGAATACAAATGACAGCCAGTTCAAATTTATATGGAACATAGTCAACGCAGAAGACATTGTGCCAACCCTTCCCCCTAACAGAAACGAATGGAAGTTTACAAAATACGGTAACATTCTTATTCTTGCAAACAATTGGAACAAGGATAGTACTTTATACGAAGAAAACTTTTTGCCAAGAATAAATGCCCTTTTCACACAGATACATGGCAGAGACTACCACCCGTTTGGAACAGGACCGTTTGTTCCGTTGCAGCTTACAATGATGCTAACAAATGTCACAAAGAACGTAGACAACTATTATAACGGCTTTACAAGGCTTCATAAAAAAGGCGTTGCTGCCATAAAAAAAACAGACATGAAAGCAATGCTTGCTCCTGAAACTGATGAAAAAAACAACAGCCTCATGCAAAAACTTTCAGACTTCTTTGTGGAACATACAGGAGGAGTTACAGAAAACGCTGCGGTATCCATAAAAGACATGCATGCCTGTGAAACCTATTTTTCATATCTAACGGCACTCACTCAAGAAGAAGCTTTTTCTACATTAGGATTCAGCCAGGTAATCATAAAAGGAACCCCAGACGGCTTCATACAAGACTGTGAAGGAAATGTTCTGTTAAACTTTCAGGACGGGCGTGTTCAACATTCTTCATTAAAGCTTCCTGTTGCAGCCCGTAACAAAGGTTTAGACAGCATGGTCATAGGGTTTCCCGCAACTCAAGATTTCAAGATATATTTATCAAACACAAGCCTTGCACCAAGTTCTATAAATGCAATAATCGAACAGTACGATGCAAGCGGAACCTTAATTAATACAACAGAAAATCAGAAATTCTATGCAGACATATCAAAAATCTACATAATAGATGCAGGAAAAATCACGCTGGAACAAAACAGCCTTACCGCACAGAAAATTCAGGGAGATGATAAAAAGGAACTTGCACACCAAACAGGCTTAACAGAAAAACAAAAAGCCCGCTTTACCTTTGAAGTAAATGTAAACACAGAAGGTCATTTCGGCTACGGTGTTCATTATGGTCCTGCAAAAATCTATCTGACGCTACTTACTACAACAGATATCTTTAACTTTGGCAAAGTCGTAGACCTTCAGCCAGGAATCGGAACACAACAACAGATTACAGGACCTTTAGTGATTGACTTGGAAGCCCTCTTCAAATGCACATGGTTTCCAGACAATAGGAACAATTCTAAAAGTGAAGAAAGGTTTGCTTTAATACCTTCTGCTCGGGCTTCCATTTCTTTTATGCCGATCCGCCGAACACGCATTTTTGCCGCAGGCATTGCCGACTTTAGAATAGACGGATTTAATGATTACGCTTTTACATCGGCCGTACGCGATAACATGACACATATTAAAATGGGAAACCGTGTGTACATTGCCCCAGCCTTCCAGTTTGGAATTAGATTTTAGGCTTGCAACTTATAATTTACTTATAATTGCAAGCCTCTTTATTTTTTTAAGATTGGATTATTTTCTATTCTTTAACAATGCAGCAAATGGATTATATGTCTCGCCGTCATCATCATTTGCATGAAGCTTTTCATACTCCTGAGCATTTTCTTCTTCTTCGTTAGAAACAACAGGAGAAAGGGAAATTCTCTTTTCTTCCATATCAACGCTATCTACAACAACAGCAAGAGGACTACCTACAGAGTAAACCTTCTTCAAGTTTGTATTGCGTTCAACAGGAAGTTTTGAAATATGAACAAGACCATCAACTGCAGGAGCAAGATTTACAAACAAACCAAAGTCTGCAACACGACTGATTGTTGCATCAAGCTTTGTTCCAGCAGGGAACTTTTTATCCATGCCTTCCCAAGGGTCAGATTCAAGAACTTTTGTACTTAAAGAAACACGTTCTTTATCCCAGTCAGCACGAATAATCTTTGCTTCAACGGTCTGACCAACCTTAAGAACATCATGAACATCGTTTACACGAACATGGCTAATTTCAGAAACAGGCAAAAGAGCTTCAAAACCGTTGATTGAAACAAAAGCACCGTAGCTTTCAATGCGGGTTACTTCACCCTTTACTATAGAACCAACTTGAAGAGCACCTGCAAGCTTTGCCTTTTCTGCATTAGCCTGTTCTTCAAGAATAAGACGGTTAGAAACAACAATGTTCTTTCCTTCGTTCTTATATTCCTGAATTTTAAATGTTAAATGGCTTCCAACATATTCAGCAGGTTCTTTTCTGTTTTTGAATCCCATCTGGCTGTAAGGACAGAAAGCACGGACAGAACCAATCATTACTTCAAAACCGCCCTTTATTTCCTTAGAAACATGACCTTCTACAGGAATACCGCTCTTATATGCAGTTTCAAGGGTGTCTTTTCCTGCGCTCTTACCTGCAACTTTTGTTGTAAAATGAAGTTCGTCATTATTTGAACTGGCAAAATAAACGGTGATTTTATCACCTTCTTTTACAGAAACATTTCCGTTTTCGTCTGTAAATTCCGCCTTATCTACAAAACCTTCGCTTTTAAGACCTAAATCAATGAATACAGTATCTCCAGTAACAGCAACAACAGTAGTTTCTACAACCTGTCCCGGATTATAAAGATTTTTCATAAATACTCCTGTTTTTGTCAGCTTACAACCTAATGCAAGCTGACAAGTACAAAGAGTATACAAGACTGTTTATTTTTTTACAATAATATTTATGTCGTCTTTTCCAGAAGCAATTTCGTAAGTAAAATCTTCTTCCGTATTCATTTCCTGAACGGCAAAATAACGGAAATCATCAAGATCCATCTTTTTACTTACCTGCTTAAGTTTTTTAGAATTGCCCTTATTAACAGAACCTGATGCATAAGTTACCCAAACATGCTTTTTTCTGTCATAGCCGTGAACCGTAAAGGCAAGAGCATCCAGACCAGTTTCATTTACAATGAAGATTTCATCATCGTAATCACTGTCAAGCTTCTTTGCATCAAATACAAAAGTGCGGATATTGTTCTTCATATAAGGAAGAGGAGAAGCCTTTACATCAGCGTCAGCTTCCCAAATGTAAAAGTTAAGGTTCTTGTTAAGCTGATTGCTTGTAATCTGGAACTTCTTGTTTTCTGGTGTAAGAATTCTAATTCCGTAGTACTGATATCTAAGGTAAGAATCTGTACTTCCCTTAAGTTTTGGCTCATCACCAAAGCCTTCAAGAGTTACTGTTCCAAGATCTGCCCAACGGTTACCTTCATTTCCGCCGTATCCCAATATTTGAGCCTGAATTGTTCCATCACAGGCATAGTCATATACTTTAATCAAAGAAGAAAAACGTGTTCCACCTTCTTTACGGATTGCATAAGAATCCACTACAAAAACGTTTTCTCCTTCAAGAACAGGAAGTTTCTGAGCGTGCAGGGTAGCAGCTGCAGCAAAAATAAAAGCGGTAGCAAATACTCTTTGTAATTTTTTCATAAAAACACCTCTAAACTTTTAACAACCTAATTCGTATTGCGGTTACCAAAATTCAGACACATTCCTACATAAAATTTCAAAAATCTACCGGATTTAACCTTATAATTTTCAGTGAAAGAAGACCCCAGACCTGAATATTCCATTTTACAGAAGCTGTTCATAGGAAATGCAAAATCAAAACCTGCATCAAGACCAAAGTTTGTTTTGCCAGTAGAAAAGAACCATTCCCGAATGCCGCCAGAAATGTTAAACATGATGTTCTTTTCCTGATATGTCATTTTTCCAAAAGAATTTTTTATGCTTATGTTCTGAATGTTAAAACGGACTCCTGGAGAAAAATAAAGGGAGGTATACTTGCCAAAGGTAAATCTTGCGGCAGGACCTGCAGCAAAAGAAAGTACATAACCGCTGTCTACCTTTGCTTTTTCATCGTCCAGCATACAATTACTGAAAACATTATAACTTACAGAAGAGCCAATGCCTAAATCAAGACTTTTTGAAGGAGATCCAAGAAACACGGTCGCACTTCCGCCTATTCCTGCAGGGGAAGTTATCTTTTTTTTCAGTGTTCCTTCATCGCGGGTTGTGAAAACACCATTGCCTGTAAATTCAACGTTCGAGCTACATTCTGTTAGGCAGTTGTAATCTATAGTAAATTCCATTGAAGGGCGGGCATAACAAAAAGCCCCTGAAAGAAAAAAAACGGATAAAACTATAAAAAGCTTAACTTTACAGACCTTTTTCAACATATTGCAATTATGATGGTAAGCCGTTAAAAAGTCAATCAAAAGCAAAAAAAAGTCTTTTTGCATCTGATTGATTTACATTTGTAGCATAGCCTCTTCTACAGCTTTTAGACTGATTGTTCCGTCACTGGAAGCATCTGCAATCATGCAAGCCTTGTTAATGACAGATTCTATTTTTGCACAAGAAAAGCCTTTGAACTTTTTTGCAAGAAGTTCCGCCGTACATTCTGATGAAAAGCTTTTACCTCTTGTATACATTTCCACCAGTTTTTTACGGGAATCCTCGTCAGGATACGGCACGGCAACACGGGCGTCAAAACGTCCTGGTCGTATGAGTGCAGGATCAAGAGCCGTAATGCTGTTGGTTGCAGCCACAACAAGAACCCCTTCTGTCGGTTCAAATCCATCAAGCTCATTCAAAAGAGCCGTTACAATCCTTGTGTTTTCGGTTTCTATTGCAGAACCAGAATAATTGCGTTTTGTACCAATGCCGTCAAACTCATCTATAAACACAATACAAGGAGCTTTACGCCGTGCCTTTCTGAAAAGCAGTTTAACTTTCATTGGACCAATTGCCATGAACATGCTTTCAAAGTCCGTTGCCTTGGCTGGAATAAAGTTTACCTTTGCTTCTCCTGCAAGAGCCTTGGCAAAAAGTGTTTTACCGTTACCAGGTTCTCCTTCAAGCAGAATGCCTTTAGGCATCCTCATTCCTTTTTTGCGGTACGGCTCAGGATTAAGCATCATATCCATAACCTGCTTCATGTCAGACTTAAGACGATCCATGCCTACAACATCGTCAAAAGTCTTACCAGTCCTATGAACCACCTTAAACGTGTTCGGCGAAATAAACTTACGGAATGCAACAATAATTATGCCAAAGAAAAATGCATAAAATAAAATGTCCATTGCAAGAGAAATCATTTCTGTACCGTCAGATTCCTCTTTTACCTGAACATCATTACGCAAAAGAAATTCTTTTAGCAAAGGCGACTCTGGATTTTGTGTTGCATACTCCACTCCATCCAAAGAATAAACGAGGCTATCACTCTTTATTGTTACAGACTCTATTTTTTTCTGTTCTACAAGACTGTAAAATTTACTGTATGGAACTTTTTCCCTGCCGCTTGCAAGCAGTTTATCTCCAAAAAAAAGATAAAATACAGCAGCGGCAACAGCAACTATTCCAATTATAAAAACAACACGTCTTTTAAATACACTTTTATACTTCATTTTATTCAGAATCCGCTACTTTCGCAGAGGATGTAGTTGTTGTTGAAGGGAATGTTATGGAAATAGAGGTTCCTCCATCTTCATTTTCCTTCTCATCCTGAACACTGGAAGAAGGTCCCGCACAGGAAATAATTGCCAGGCACAAAATACTCATAGCAATTCCCAAAACTTTTCTTAAAAATTCGTTCATAAACACCTCCATATTCTACAGGAAAAACTCTTTTATTTGTGTTTATTTTAACTCTCTTTTTTCATTCATGCAACAAAAGTGGGATAAACGTCAAATTTTAGGGATGAAAGTATAAAAATATCCGTTTTTTTCAATATTCAGCGACTTTTTGCGATACAAATATACAATTTTAAGATATACTGACCTCTATGGAAAAACATTCTTTTAAACCGTATATTCCGGCTGAAACAATTACTCCGGAATTCACTCTTATGTCTGTTATAACAGGCATTTTACTCGCAATTGTTTTTGGTGCTGCAAATGCATACCTCGGATTGCGTGTTGGTATGACAGTTTCTGCATCAATTCCTGCAGCTGTTATTGCAATGGGAGTTACGCGTGTAATTTTTAAGCGCAACTCAATTCTTGAAAGCAACATGGTTCAGACTATTGGTTCTGCTGGTGAAAGTGTTGCAGCAGGAGCTATTTTTACTATGCCTGCTCTTTTCCTGTGGGCAAAAGAAGGCATTATCTCTGCTCCAAGCATCATAACAATTACACTGATTACAGTATGTGCTGCAATCCTTGGTGTTCTTTTTATGATTCCTCTCCGCAATTCTATTATTGTTCAGGAGCACGGAAATCTTCCTTATCCAGAAGCACAGGCTTGTGCAGAAGTTCTTCTTTCTGGCGAAACAAAGGGAAAAGGAACAAAAGCTGTTTTCTCTGGAATGGGAATTGGTGCTGTAGTTAAGTTTGTTGCAGATGGTTTCGGCTTTATTGGTGGTGCAATTGCAACTCCTATCAATGCATTAAAGACAGAATTTTCTATGGAAATTTATCCGGCAGTAATCGGCGTTGGTTACATCTGCGGTACTAAAATTGCTGCAATGATGTTTGCTGGCGGCGTTCTTGCTTGGTTTGTTTTCATTCCTATGATTATAAACTTCGGTGTAGATAACATTTTGTTCCCAGCTTCTGTTCCTGTTTCTGCCCTTTATGAAAATGGCGGTGCTGGTGCAATCTGGTCAAGCTATGTCCGCTACATTGGTGCTGGTGCTCTTGCAGCTGCAGGTATCATCAGCCTCATAAAATCACTTCCTCTTATTGTTAAGACTTTCTCAAGTGCAATCAAGGGATTAAAGAATTCTGCAGAAGCTTCTTCTGAGAGAACTGCACAGGATTTAAGCTTTAAGTTTGTTCTTATTGGTGTTGTAATCACAATTCTTGCAATATGGCTTCTTCCACCAATTCCAGCTGGAATTTTAAGTGCATTCCTTGTTGTTGTATTCGGATTCTTCTTCTCTACAGTATCTTCTAAGATGGTTGGTCTTGTAGGTTCAAGCAACAACCCTGTTTCAGGAATGACTATTGCCGCATTGATTTTTGTTTCTATCATTCTTAAAGCTACAGGTCATCACGGTGCAGAAGGCTACGTAAATGCAATCACAATCGGTTCTATTGTATGTATCGTTGCATGTCTTGCTGGTGATATGTCTCAGGACTTAAAGACAGGATATCTCCTTGGTGCTACTCCTAAAAAGCAGCAGATTGGTGAACTTATTGGTGCTGTAATTTCTGCAATTTCAATTGGCGGTGTTCTCATTCTTTTGAACAAAGCTTGGGGATTCGGTTCTGAACAGTTGGCAGCTCCACAGGCAACTTTAATGAAGATTGTTACAGAAGGTGTTCTTAACGGCAACCTTCCTTGGTCTTTTGTATTCCTCGGTGTATTCTCTGCCGTTGTAATTGAAATTCTTGGGCTTCCATCACTTGCTGTTGCAATTGGTATTTACTTGCCTCTTGAACTCAGCTCAGCTATCATGCTCGGCGGTCTTTTGAGATGGTTCATTGAAAAGAAAAACAAGGCTGCTACATCAGAAAGTTCTAATGGTGTTCTCTTCTGCTCTGGATTGATTGCAGGTGAAGGCATTGTTGGTATTCTTCTTGCAGTATTTGCTGTTGCAGGTGTTTCACTTGCATTGCCAGTAAACACTGGTGCAGTAGGTTCAATTATTGCAGCTCTTGTTTTGGTTGGCCTTATCATAAAATTTGGACTTCCATCAAAAGCTGACAGCAATGACAAAAAATAAGTCGGGAAATTATCTTGATTTAGTTTTCGAACATAATGCCGCCTACAGATTTGAAGAATCTGAAAGCGGCGACATTACTATTTTTGTCGAAAACAAGGGTGTTTTTAACCGCCTGATGCAACGCCTTTTGGGGAAACCTAAGGTGTCTCAGGTTCATCTTGAAGAATTTGGAAACTTTATCTGGAAGCAGATTGACGGATCTCAGACTGTTCTTCAAATTTCAGAAAAGGTTCATGAGCATTTCGCAGAAAAGGCAGAACCTTTAATTCCGCGTCTTGTGCAATACTTTAAGATACTTGAAAATAA
>CACXDK010000124.1 GCA_902766345.1 uncultured Spirochaetaceae bacterium
ACTTCACAGTCAAAGACTATTGGTGAACAGTTGAGCCGCATTCAGGCTACTATCAGTACTGTCATAGAAGCTACTCAGCGTGGTGTTCAGGGATACGATTTCCTTGCTGCAGAAATAAAAGAGATCGGAATGCTTGTAGAGCAGATAAAGGCTGCGATGTCTGAGCAGCAGACTGGTTCTGTACAGATTACCGAGGCTTTGCGCGGCATGAATGACAGTACGGGACAGGTTCAGCAGGCTTCGCAGAAGATGACGGCAGAAAGCCGCAACATCATGAAGGAAGTTTCTTCTTTGCAGGAAGAGTCTGCTTCCATGCGGAATGGCATGAATGAAATGACATCCAGTGCAGAAAAAATTAATTCTACAGGTGTGGCACTTTCAAAAATCTCTGCAATAGTAGAGCAGTCTATTGGTGAGATAGGGCGTCAGATAGATCAGTTTGAGTCTTAAGTTAAAGTAACTCATGTTTTTATATGGGGTATTGTCTGATTTTATGCGCTTTTGCATGCTTTCAGACAATACCCCTTTTTGTTTTGTTGTCTCTTTATGTGAAACATGTTACTATCATGTATTATGAGACGACGTTTTTTTCTTTTATTAATGTCTTTCTTGTGTTTAGGAATGTTCACATTGAATTCATGTAAGGATGCTGCCGACATAATGTTTGACAATCCAAACATAGAATCTGCCGAATTTGAAAATGGCAACTATAAGAAAATCCTTGTTAAATTTGAGTTCATGCCAAGAGATGCCCGTCTGAAAGTTGAATTGTACGATTCTTCTGAGGTTCGTGTGTGGGTGCAGGAATTCAGCGCAGACAGCACTTCTAACAGAAACAAGTTTAGAATTACACTTTCTACGGAAGTTGCATCTGGATATAAAGTAAAGATTTCTCCAGCAGATAATAATTCGGATGTAAAGGTTATTGCTGGTTAAGAAGATAGACAGGAGGTAATAAAAATGCAGATTTATGTTGATGCAAAAGTAAAAAAAAGTGGAAATGGAACAAAAGATTATCCTTTTAAGAAAATTTCGGAAGCTGCAAAAATTGCAAAGGCTGGAGACGAGGTTCTTGTTGAACCTGGTGTGTATAGGGAGTATGTTGACCCTGCTAATGCAGGTACGGAAGATGCAAGAATTACATACCGCTCTACAAAAATGAAGCAGGCTGTAATTTGCGGAAGTGAAGTTGTAAGTAACTGGACAAAACATGATGGTAAGGTCTGGGTAGCTCACATTCCAAACGGTTTGTTTGGAAGTTACAATCCATATACCACACTCGTAAGCGGTGACTGGTTTATAGCATCATACATGGCACACACTGGAGATGTTTTTCTTAATGGAAAATCAATGTATGAAGTTACATCTTTTGAAGGTGTTGAAAACCCTGTAGTATATGAAAAATCCTGGGATCCTGATTTCAGTGTTTACACTTGGTATACAGAGCAGGATAAGGAAAAAGATGAAACCATTATCTATGCAAACTTTCAGGGTAAGAACCCGAACAAAGAGACAGTAGAAATTACTGTAAGGGAAAATTGTTTTTATCCTTCAAAGGAAGGTGTCGGATATATTACATTGACAGGCTTTGTTGTAAGACAGGCTGCTACTCAGTGGGCACCTCCTACAGCATATCAGGAAGGCATGATAGGACCTCACTGGTCAAAAGGCTGGATTATTGAAGACTGCGAAGTGAGCGATTCTAAATGTTGCGGAATCTCACTTGGAAAATATCTTCAGCCAAACAACGACAATAAATGGTCTAAATGGAAGTTTAAGGACGGCACACAGACTGAGCGCGACAACATCTGTCAGGCACTGAATGAAGGCTGGACAAAAGAAAGAATTGGCTCTCACGTAATCCGTCGCTGTGACATTCACGACTGCGGACAGACTGGCATTGTAGGACACTTGGGGGGTGTTTTCTCAATCATCGAAGATAATCACATCCATCACATAAATAATAAGCAGAATCTTGCTGGGGCAGAAATTGGCGGAATAAAGATGCACGCTGCCATTGATGTGGTTATCCGCAGAAATCATATTCACAACTGTACTCGTGGACTTTGGCTTGACTGGCAGGCACAGGGAACGCGCGTAAGCCAGAACCTCTTTCATGATAACTGTCTGCCATTTGAAGCAAATGCAAACAAAAATAACATGGACGCTCTTGGCGAAGACATCTTTATTGAAGTGTCTCACGGACCAACATTGGTTGATAATAATATTCTTTTGTCAGACCATGCCATAAAACTTGCAACTCAGGGGGTGGCTCTTGTTCATAACTTGATTGCAGGTTCATTTACAGCCGTAGGTCGTGGAGTGTTTAATGGTTCACTTACAAAGAAGTCTCCCCGCTATACGCCTTATCACTTACCGCACAGAACGGAACTTGCAGGCTTCATGACAATCCTTCACGGAGACATGCGTTTTTACAACAACATTTTTGTTCAGCAGGAAAAAAGAGCGGGCTTGGAAGAAATTCATGAGCTTATGAAAGACAATGAATGGACTGATGCAAACCTTACCTGTGGAACTGTGCCTTATGAAGAATATCCTTCTTATGCAGAATGGGAAAAGCAGTTTGAAGGATATTGCGGCATGGGGTCTGAGCCAACCGACCGCTATTACAATCCTTTGCCTGTATGGGCTGGTGGTAATGTATACTTTAACGGTGCTGTTCCTATGTCAAAAGAAAAAGATGCCGTCATAATCGATGCTCCTGCTACAATTAAGCTTGTTGAAAAGGATGGTACTTATTCCCTCAAGACAAATTTGTCCACTCTGCTTAAGGACCTTGATTGCCGCATGATTTCTACAGAAGTGCTTGGAATGGCATTTGAAAGCGAGCAGAAATTTGAAAATCCAGACGGAAGCCCAATAGTGTTTGACAGTGACTACTTTGGTAATCACCGTGAAGTTACACCAAAGGCAGGACCGTTTGAAGGTAATGCAAAAAGTTTTGTTGTTGCTAATAGCTAGTAAAACACAGGATATTTAGATATACTTGGTCAGTAAGAATTTTGGATTCTTGCTGACCTTTTTTTTATTTGGAGAAAGTATGATTTATAAATATGATCCGCAGTTAAAAGAAGAATTTTGTAAAAAAGCTGTTCTGTATTATGTATTGTATTTTGTGGGATTAATGGCATTTTTAGTAGGTACTACTATTTTTGTGAATTTTCTGCTCAATACTAGAGCTGTTCCTTTGCATATATATGAATGTGTTGCTGTGGTTCTTATCATTGCTTTTGGTGTGTGTTATAGAATGTCTGTCCGCTATTATGATGCTGCAGAAGTTGAACTGACTGATGAGTTTATAGAGTACCGCGTTGCTTCTAAAAAAGTTTCAGTAAAAATTCCTTTGAGTGAAATTTCAGCTATCTTAAAATTTCCGAATTTTATAGATAAAAATCGTCTTAGGGTTTCTGGCAAAAAATGGAAAGGACTTTCTGTTTCCTCGTATCTTACAGGTTTTGATGAGATAAAGGAAAAACTTCAGAATGCAAGACCTGACATAAAGATTTCTTCCATTACTCCTCACAAGTTTTTTTGGAATACTTTTTATGTGATAGGTGTTGTTTTGTCTTTAGCTGGATTTTTCTTTTTCAGACCTACTCTTATTGTAAGCTTTGTTATGTACCTTATTTACTTAGTAATAAGAGCTTCTGTAATTTTAAGGAGTGAAGCTACAAAAACAGCAAAAAGGACAATTGTTATTACCTACATTTTTTATGCCGTCATTTTTGCCGCTATCTGTGCTTTTTTCCTTTTTAACGGTACTTTTAAGAAATCCGTGTTCAAAAAAGTTCCCGGACAGCTTCGCCTGCAGTGTTGGATTGTGGATGAACTGAACAAGTATGATAAAAATGGAAACCTCATCTATTACACAGATTTTGATTATGATGAATATGTGTATAAGTATGACGATAAAAACAGAAAGATTTATCAGAAAGACAAAAAAGAAGACTATGAAGAATGGTTTGAGTATGACGAAACGACAGGGCTTCTTGTGCGTGAGTGGGATTCTGAAGGTTGGGAAGGTAAGACAGAATACAACTCTGACGGTAAAGAAATTCATTATAAAACTTCGTCAGATTTTGAAACTTGGACTTCTTATGAAGCACATGCTGAAATCTTTAAGAATAGTGAAAAATATGAAACTCTTAGGGAATATGATGACGATGAAAACCTCAT
>CACXDK010000125.1 GCA_902766345.1 uncultured Spirochaetaceae bacterium
ACACAGCATATCCTTCAGGTGCATATCTTGCTTCTTTTTTCAGACAGGCAGGACACAACGTAAAGTGGCACGACCTTAGCATTCAGCTGTTTTCACGCATTTTCTGCAAAGAAGGTCTTCAAACGCTTTTTGAAAAAAGTGAAAAAAAGGCATTGGACATTGCACAAAAAGCACAGGAAAAAGGTGACACGGCAACATCCTCAAACCTATACCGCTATCTTTCTCAAAAAGATGTGTGGACACAGTGGATAGACTCAATTACTGCAATTCTCAAAGACGGTGGCTCTACAAACGGCTCCATAAGCGGTCGTGAACTATGCCACCGTTTTCTTTTTTCGCCCCATGCCCCACGCGGCAATAGAATGGAAACATATCTTGAAAATCTGGATCATGAACCTTCTATTGATGATGCACGTTTTCTGGCAAGTTTAGCCCTTGCCGATCTTGCGGACTACATAACCGTTGCCTTTGACTCGGAATTTGCACTTGTGCGTTACGGAGAATCGCTTGCCATTAGCGAAACCAGTTTTGCAGACATTACCAAAGGCATACACTCTCCAATACTGGAAACTTTCTATAAACCAATCCTGAATGATGTTCTGAATGACATAACCGCCACCCCTACCGAAAACGAAAAATTACTGGTGTGCATTACTGTTCCGTTTCCTGGCACTTTCACGGCAGGGCTGGTTACGGCTCAGCATTTCAGACAAAAATTCAACGACAACGCTTTTATTGTAATGGGTGGCGGCTTTGTAAACACAGAACTACGCGATACAGAAGAAAAAGAGCTTGCCTCATTTATAGACGCCATCAGTTATGACCGCGGATACGGTTCATACCAAGCATTGTTTGAAAGTGGACTTCTTACAAAGGGAACATGCATAACTCAGCAACAAAAGCCATTATTTAAGCTTCGTCTTTTTACGAATGACATTATCATTGCTCCATTGAATGAAAAAGATGATGAGCAGGCAAAGATGATGCAGGAGTTTGAAAACGGCAAAACTTCTGAAATTGTACCTGACTACAGCGACATAGATTTTTCGCAGTATCCGCGTATGACGGATGATACTAATCCAATGCAACGAATATGGTCAGACGGAACTTGGATAAAAGCATACCTTGCTCACGGCTGCTACTGGCATCAGTGTGCTTTCTGCGATGTCACTTTGGACTATGTTGCTTCGTACCGCATGACGCACATCCAAAACCTGTTTCACGGTCTTAAAGAGCAGACTGTAAAACACGGTGTTTACGGCATTCACTTTGTAGACGAAGCCATGCCGCCAAAAGCAATGGAACAGTTTGCTTCACTTAATGCACAAAACGGCAACACCATATCTTTTTGGGGAAACATCCGCTTTGAAAAAGTTTTTTCCCGCGACATTGCAGATTTTCTTTCCTATGGTGGTCTCATAGGTGTTTCTGGCGGCATTGAAATTGCCACTGGCTCAGGACTGGACGACATTCACAAAGGCACAGACATTCATTCTATAGTAAACGCCTGCTGTGCATTCAAAGAAGCAGGCATTCTTGTTCATGCATACATGATATACGGCTACTGGAAAGAAAGAGCTCAAGATCTTATTAATTCCATGGAAACGCTGCGACAATTCTATGAAGCCGGACTTTTAGACAGTTCTTTTTGGCATAAATTTACACTTACACGACATTCCCGCATTTACAAAGAATGGCAGGAAGGCAAACATCCAGAACTGCAACCGATATTTCCCAAAAATACAGGTTTGTTTGCAAAGAATGGCTTACACTTTGAAGGTGAGCAAAAATCACAGAAATTCGGAAATGGCCTTAATGCAGCTCTTACTTCATGGATGCACGGCGAAGCATTAGATGCACCTGTAGGGTCCTGGTTTAATTTCAAGACACCACTCCCAACAATTCCCCAAGACTACATAGAAAAAGCCATAACTATCTACGAGCATAAAAGAGATTCAGCATATAAAAGCCCCGTAAAGCTTGAAAAATGCTGGTGGCTTGCAGGACAGATTATTGCTACAAAGCCAGATACACTTACCTGGATTTATATGCAGGAAACTGTTGAAATGCATGTAAATGGCAATATAGTACAGCTTGTTCCACAACTTATGCGGCTTATTATGCAGTTACAACCAGAATATAAAAAAAGAGATAAAGCCGTACAGGAACTAAAAGAATTTCTTGACAGTTACACACAGGCACAGCCATTTGTTCAAAAACTACGCGGAAAAGGATTGGTGCAAATCTAATTGATTTTTAAGTTGCCTTCAGATAATTCAAAAATCTTTGACATTATTGAGCTTCTTCAGGCAGTTAATAAATTCTTCTTTTATAATAGGGCGGGCATAATAGAACCCCTGTCCATAATTTACACCAAGCTTTTCAACAAAGTCATGCTGTTCTTTTGTTTCAATACCTTCAACAGCAACTTCAAATCCCATTTCTTTAAGCATGTTTACTGTATGAATTAAGAAAATGCGTGCAGAATCTGAGTCATTCATTTTTTTAAAGATGGAACGGTCTATTTTTACAGTACCAAATCCCATAGAAAAAAGTGAAGAAATGTCAGTATGCCCCGTACCATAATTATCAAGAGCAAGGAAAAAACCCATATCATGCATATTACGAAGATTATGTAGCGCAGAATTAACATTCATTAAAGACGAAGTTTCACATACATCTATGTAAATGCGCTCCGTACGAAGACCATAAAAATCAAGAATTTCTTTAAAAAGAAACGGCAAATCATTCTGTAAACACTGGGCGGCAGAAAGATTTATAACAACTCCAGAAAGACCAACTTGCTTTGAAACAGGCTCTGATATAAAACTACAGACCTTATTCATAAGGAAAAGCCCGATTTCACGGATTAATCCTGTTTTTTCAGCAATAGGAAGCCACTCTTCATTTGGAATGTAGTTACCATCAAGGTCTAACAGGCGAACAAAGGCTTCAGCTCCGTGACAACAATTTCTCTGAAAATCCCATACAGGCTGATACAGCACTTGAAAAGATTGTTCTTCAAGTGCTTTTTTTATTGCACTAGTAACTGTTGATTCATGCTGAAGAAAATGCAACTGATGATCTTTTATAAAAGAAACCCTGTTCCGCAATTTCTCTTCAGTTGAATCAATAAGAAACATCATGGAATCAAAGGAACGTAAATCCAAAGGAATATTTATTGTTCCTAAAATAACGGACATAGGAATGCTATAATTATTAAGAGTCCAGTCTTTATTGAACTTTTCATTAATAGACTCTGTAATATGCTTTGAATAACTCAAATGATCTTCATCTATGACAATTGCAAAAGTGTAATGATTACAATCATAGATAAAACGTCTGTCTACTATAAGAGTTTCTAGATAATCCGCAATATTCATCATCAGTTCATTCATTAAATCCACACCAAGAAGTGAAATTAAAGAACGGACATTGCATATCTTTATCAGAATAATAGTGTACAATCGTTTTGAATTAAGCATTTTTACAAGATTTTTTTCAAATGTCCGACGGTTATACACTTTTGTATTTACATTCATAAGATCGCTCTCATTTTCCACAGAAAATAAAATGTAATGCAGCATTAGAGTTCTGGCAAACATTTCAATATTAACAGTTGTAAAGAAATACTGAAAAATAGCCGCCGTAGGACTGCAAATAACAATCAAGATTAATACACCTGTCTGAAAATCTGTAAATGCACTTTTATACCTTAAGCTGATATACACACAAATAATCATATAAAGCATCATAGAACTTAAGGCAAAAGGAAGATACAGCCATCCATTATGATAAAAACCATCACTCAAATAGAATATATTTTTATTAAACAGGTTCTGAACTAACAATCCGATATCAAAAAAAACAGGAATAGTATAAATCAGAAGGAAAACAGGTTTACGAGCCTTTATTCTGCCTGTTACCGCAAGAAAATACAGACACAGAAGATAAGCCATACTGCTACGAATAAAAAGATAAACCGTCTCTAAAAAATAGATAATGCCATCAGGAAACCAGAAACGATCATTCAGCATAACGCATGCACATAAATCTGCAAATGTTGCAATTACACAAGTAAAAACAAGTGCCAGAAATATTTTATTTTGAAAGTTCGACACTTCTTTTTTAGCAAAGAAATAGTATGTCATTACGAAACATACAGCAAGAGCAAAAATAGCATAATGAATATTATAAATAGGGTGCATTAATTCTATTTTAACACCATTATCTTAGAAAAGAAAGCTAATAATATATAAATAGATAAGCAAGTTATCCACAGCTTTTGCGGAGTTATTAACAGTTTTTCACAGTTTTGAAAGGTAAGGAATTACAAACTTTTCCACAAGCTAAATATATATATTATAATAAATAGAAAAACTTACCACAAAAATACACATCTGGTTACCCACATATTTAGCACACAAATTCACCATTTATCCACAGAATTCAATCAGGATTTTACAGGTTATGAACAAATTATTATATTTGTTGTATAATCGTGGCATGAAATCTCAATTAACTACACTTTGTTACATAGAAAAAGATAACAGTTACCTCATGCTTCACCGAATATATAATAAGAAGGATGACGAAAACCGCGACAAATGGATTGGCGTGGGAGGACACTTTGAGCAGGGCGAAAGCCCCGAAGACTGTCTTTTAAGGGAAGTAAGGGAAGAAACAGGACTTACTCTACATTCCTTCAAGTTCAGAGGCATTGTTACGTTTGTTTCAGACGACAATCCTGCTGAATACATGTGCCTGTACACATCGGACGATTTCAGTGGAAATCTCATAGAGTGTACAGAAGGCAAATTAGAATGGGTTTTAAAAGAACACATAGAAAAACTGACATTATGGGAAGGAGACAAAATCTTTCTGCGGCTGCTGGCTCAGGACGCACCGTTTTTTTCACTGAAACTTGTGTATAAAAACGGAAAGCTCATTGAAACAGCTCTGGACGGAAAGGTAGGTACAACAACATGATTAATGTAAAACGATTTATTATGGCTACGGTTGCTGCTGCATTTACACTATGTTCTGTGTTTGCCGACTCAGAAACAAAAGTTCAGCTGGCAAAAAAAGTTGGTGAACTGTCATGGTCAAAAACAATAACATACCCTGACATCATGTTCAAAAATGCGGACGAAGGTTCTGTTATCCGCATTTCTGCAACACAGACAAAAGCGGACTATCATAAACTCAAGGTTTATGCAATGACAGACGGTTGGACAGAACTTGGTTACGGCGGTGTTGGTGGCGCAGAATTCAACAATGGCGAAATCACAGTGGACAGAGTTTCCGGCACAATCGTAATTACGCTTACACAGCAGGAAGCCTATAATCTTAGAAAGCACGGCATGGCACTTCATGGTTTTGGTCTTTCCGTTAAAAAAATAGAACTTCGCAACCCAGAAAAAGAAGAAGGTCTTTTTGACTTAGGCAACTGGCAGAGTTTTGGCGTTCCAGCCTCACAGTTCCAGGGAATTGACAATTTTTCTATTCAGATTATTACAAACCGCTCTCCATCAGAAAAGGGAGCTACTTATTTTAATATCAAACTGTATGTAGACAATACAAACCCATGGCGCACTGTATACAAGGGAAAAGTTACCTCTGCTGCAGAAGATGTACGCATTCAAGATGATTTAATCTTCCTTGTAAAAGCAGACAACTCAGTAATCTACACTCCAACAGACAAAGAACGCGAAGCCATTAAGGAAAACGGACTGCGCATACAGGGATACGGAATGCTCGTAATGGAAGTAAACACAGTAAACGAAAAAGGCGAACAGCTTGTAGCAGTAAGTCAGGAAGAATCCACTGCAGACCCAACAGCAGCAAAGGGAACTCCATTTGCAAAACACGGAAAACTGCACGTATCAGGAACTTCTCTTTACGACAGCAAAGACCAGAAATTCCAGTTGTACGGAATGTCAACACACGGGCTTTCCTGGTTCCCAGAATATGTATCAGAAGAAAGCTTTGCAACACTCCGCAATGACTGGAACACAAACTGTGTACGTCTTGCAATGTATCCTGGCGATTATCAGGGCTACTGCAATGGTGGTAATCAGGCAGAGTTAAAGGATGTTGTATGCAGAGGCATTGAAGCTGCAACAGCACAGGGAATGTATGTAATCGTAGACTGGCATGTTCACAACGACAATCCTAATACATACAAAGATGAAGCTAAGAAATTCTTTGCCGAAATCTCTAAGAAATATGCAAATTACGGAAATGTTTTGTACGAAATCTGCAACGAACCAGTAAATGCAGACTGGGATTCCCAGATTAAGCCTTATGCAGAAGAAGTCATTCCTGTTATCCGCGCAAATGCTCCAGATGCAATTATTATTGTAGGAACAAATACCTGGTCACAGGATGTAGACAAAGCCGCCGCAAATCAGATAAAGGCTTTCAAAAACATCATGTACACATTCCACTTCTATGCCCACACACATACAAAAGACATGCGTACAAAGCTTGAAAATGCAATAAAGCTTGGTCTGCCAGTATTCATTACAGAGTTTGGTACTTGTGATGCTTCTGGTAACGGCGGCTATGATGAACAGCAGACAATGGAATGGTTCAACCTTATTCAGAAATATAATTTGAGCCACATAAACTGGAGTTTGTGCAATAAGGATGAAACTGCAAGCGTAATTTCAAGCAGCTGTAAAGCTCACTCTGGATGGAAAGAAAGCGATCTTACACCATCTGGCAAGTTTATAAGAAGTCACTTCAGAACATTAAAAAAATAATAGATAAACCTTCCCCCAACCGCCCTTTGCAATGGCTAAAAGCTGATTGCAAGGGGCTTTTTTTATGCATTGGGAAAATTTCTAAGATATTGAATAGGTCTGATTATCTATTTTTTGCATTCCAATGCTTTTCCAAAAGATTTCAGCATTGGTATCCTTAGCATCCAGAAGGATTTTTTTTGCACCAGTTTCCAGCATAAGACGTTCAAGAGCAATAGTGCCTATGCCTATGTGTCGGAATTCTTTGTTTACCTCAAACAAATCTATGCAAAGAGTATCACCCAACATTTTGTATACGCACACAGCTTTTAGAAAACCCGATGAGGGCTTGTAGTCAAAAATCATGAACTGCTCATCTTTAAGCATGAACGAAAACTCACCGTTTTCTGTGTAGGACTTTAATAGAGGAAAATTATCCCAACCTTCCATTGCCATGTACGATTCAAAAATGTCACAATCAATAATTCTGTAATTCAAATTCATAGCAGTTATATTTTACCACAATTTGCATAAAACGGTAGTTTTTCAGCAAAAAATAGTGTGCACACCACAATTTTATCTGTTAAAATTAAATAAATATGCAAGAAACATTTCAATATGAAGATTTGCAGAAAAATTCACTGCATTTTGCCAAACTGGACATTAATCGCAAAAGCCGCACGGGGTTTGAAGAAACCGTGTTCTGCCAAGGCAAAAAAACTGAACATCTCATAGAAATTTACAAACGCCTTTACGAAAAAAACGGACGGGCATTCGGCACAAGGGCAGATGTACAGCAGGCAAAAGCATTACAAAAAGAATTTCCACAGGCACAGTACGATGAAACCTCTCATATATTAAAGATTTCAGGCACACAAACTGTAGAGCCAATTGGATGCATTGCAGTGTGCACGGCAGGAACAGCAGATATTCAAGTGGCAGAAGAAGCCGCTCAGACTGCAGAATTCTTTGGTGCAAAGGTAGAACGCTACTATGACGTGGGTGTTGCAGGACTGGACAGATTGCTTGCCCATATTGAAAGCATAAGAAAGGCAAATGTCATTATTGCCGTCGCAGGAATGGAAGGGGCTTTGCCGAGTGTAATAGGCGGCTTAGTAAGCGTACCAATAATTGCCGTACCTACTTCCATAGGCTATGGAGCTAATTTTTCAGGACTTTCAGCACTGCTTGCCATGCTCAACTCATGTGCAAACGGCATATCCGTAGTTAATATAGATAATGGT
>CACXDK010000126.1 GCA_902766345.1 uncultured Spirochaetaceae bacterium
CTCTTATTGTATCGAAAAGCCATAAGATTGTAAATAAAACTTGACAAATTCAAATAATATCAAGGATAATTAAATAATATTACTTTAAGAAAATCTTACAACAGACAATCTTAAAGTTTAAGCAACCTTTTTATAAGAATAAAGGAAAAACACATGAAATCAATCGGGGCAAAAATTCTTTCGGGAAACATACTTGTAGTACTGTTTTCAATACTTTTAATTTCCATTCCTGTCATTTCAATGCAGTACAAGGGCATGAGCGAAAATGCAGTTTCACTTGGAGAAGCTAAAGTTGCACAGGCAACTACAAACGTCAATCTGTTTTTACAAGAACCTATAAGCATTGTAGATTCCGCAAAGCACTATATTGAAACTCATCCAATTCAACAGAAGAACATTGAAAACTTCTTTGAAAACATCATGAAAGGCAAAAATGAGTTTTCAGAACTTTACTTTGCAAGCAGCCTTCCTTTCAAAAACGGAGGTTTCTTCTATGCAAATGACAGATGGAATCCACCTGCAGATTACGATCAGACTACACGAGCATGGTTCAAGGCTGGTCAAAACGCAACTACATTCGCCATTTCAGATCCATATCTGGACAGCGTTACAAACTCAATGGTAGCAGCCCTTTCTACAAGCATCTCTAAAAACGGCAGACAGGAAGGAGTCCTTGCCATAGACATTCAGCTGAAAACCCTTAATGAAATAATATCAGCCATAAAGCTGACAAAATCAGGAGAATCATATCTTCTAGACAGAAACGGAAAATACGTTACAAATCCAGATTCCAGCAAACTGATGAAAACAGATTTCTTTGAGGAACATGAGCTTTCAAACTTCCGTAATCAGATAAGCGGTAAAGACCACGTTTTTACAGATGATGCGGGAAAAGGATATTACTTTGCAGCACAGGAAATATCCCCTGAAAGCGGCTGGATTTTTGTTACGATAGGTCCTAAAAAAGAATTCTATGAGGCTGTAAGCCACAATATCCGCATTATTGTAATACTTGCACTGTTAAGCCTTACAGGAGCTGCCATAATTGCAATACTCATAGCACGGCCTATTACAAAACCGATACAGGTGGTAGACAAAACAATAAACGGCATTGCAAGCGGACAGGCAGACCTTAGGAAAAGAATACAGTTTGACAGCGATGATGAGATCGGCAGTCTTGTACAGGGCTTCAACAAGTTCTCTGAAAAGCTTCAGACCATCATCAAGGACGTAAAAAACTCTAAGGAAGAACTTAACGGAGCAGGAATTGACCTTACCCAGAGTCTTGAAGAAACATCAAGCTCCATTACTGAGATTATCGCAAACATAGAAAGCATGCATTCTCAGATAAAAAATCAGGGAAACAGTGTCTCACAGACGGCAGGTGCGGTAAATGAAATTGCCTCCAACATAGAATCCCTTGAAAAGATGATTTCAAACCAGACGGCTGGCGTTACACAGGCCAGTGCTGCCGTAGAAGAAATGATAGGAAACATTTCTTCGGTAAACAGTTCGGTAGATAAAATGTCAAATTCATTTAACGAGCTTCGCACGAATTCCCAGACGGGTATATCAAAGCAGAAAGACGTAAATGAAAGGATTGAACAGATAGAAAGCCAGTCTAAAATGCTTCAGGAAGCAAACATTGCAATATCTTCAATTGCGGAGCAGACAAACCTTCTTGCCATGAATGCGGCTATTGAGGCAGCCCATGCGGGAGAAGCGGGAAAAGGATTTGCCGTTGTTGCGGACGAAATACGTAAGCTTTCAGAAACTTCAACCACGCAGTCAAAGACTATCGGTGAGCAGCTTACGAGCATAAAGGAATCTATCGGGGATGTCGTAAAGGCAAGTTCAGAAGCAAGTTCTGCTTTTGAGTCCGTTTCTAAAAAGCTTGAGGACACCGATGCACTCATAATGCAGATTAAGTCTGCAATGCAAGAACAGAACGAAGGTTCAAAGCAGATTACGGCAGCCCTTCATGACATGCAGGACAGCACTATAGAAGTAAGAAACGCATCTGTAGAAATGCAGGAAGGAAACAAAGCCATTCTTGAGGAAGTAAAAAATCTTCAGAATGCAAC
>CACXDK010000127.1 GCA_902766345.1 uncultured Spirochaetaceae bacterium
AAACTCAGTCTGGCCAGTGGAGAAACTCAGTTTCGCCACTGGAAATATATTTTATACTATGTGGCAATAAATTAATTATCTTTTATGCAAAGAATTCCGCCAATAATAAGACCATTTTTTGCAAGAACAAGCAGCCAGTGAAGTGCAAGTATGGAAGAAAGTTCTTTCATATAAGTAATAAGAGTTACAACAGTAACAACAATCCATACTATAAGAGTCACATATTTTATAAGATCGTCTAGCTTTCCTAAGTCCAAAGAGAATACTTTAAGAAGGAAGATGACTCCGCATACAATCAGAAGAATTGCAATTACAATGTTGATTGCAGGAGAAATATCCTTAAAGAAAGAGGTTACGCCCTTTATTTCCTCGCTGGAAATTGAGCGTCCCACTCCGAAAAGACACACACCTGTAACTACCAGATAAATTGCCAGTGCAAGCTGCACAATGACAGAACCTAACGAACTTCGCTGTTTTGACATAAAAAACTCCTGTTCTTTAGTTTAGAAAATACGCCACGGTCAACGCCGAACGGCACAATACTCGGCACGTCATAATCAGGACTTATCACAAGTTCCTGATCAAGACAATGCAGAATAAAATCACTGTAATCTTCCCTGCTCACCTTCGGGTAAAGATAGGGTCCCTTACGAGTCCAGTATTTTGTAAGTACTGTATCATATAAAAACCAGTTCTTTTCTTCCCGAACCTGAACAGCTGCAATCATATCATATATAGAGCGAGTAACGGCAGCTGCAACAGGTGCTGCAATCCGTACTCCCTGTACAGTTTCAGGAACAGCAACTTCTTCTTTTACAGCCACAAGCGTAATATCACCAACCCACGGCAAAGGTGGTTCAATAACAACGCAGGAAACATCTGCCCATATTACAGCATCTTCGATCCATGGCTTCCACACCATCCATTGCTGGTCAAAGCAAGAAGCTGCAATCTTTACAGCTTCTTCTTTGCTATGAAAGACATAAATTTTTCTTTTAGAATTCAGCAGTTCACTGACAGCCTTTCCGACACGAGGCATAAAATCTGTATTAAAACTGCCAGTAACACCTCTTGAAAGCACATTCTTAAAGTGCGTAAAGGCACTGCATCCGCCCCACCCCAATATGGCACGACCGCCTTCTTCATACATATCAGTAAGCCGTATACCTTTTGCGGTGTATAAAAACGCTCCTCTGGCACGTTTTATTGTACCATAGCGTTTTGTAATTTCATCTGCAAGAAAATCTACTTTAGACATTTTTCTTCCAGTATAAAACCTACAGAGCAGAAAGCTTTTTGTTTACAAGCTCACTGGCTATCTTTGGATTTGCCTTGCCTTTGCTTTCTTTCATGACCTGACCTGTAAGCCAGCCGATAACATTTGTCTTGCCACCCTTGAAGTCGCTTACAGCCTTTGGATTTGCAGCAATAATCTTATCAACAATAGCTTCAATTGCATTATTATCGCTTACAACTTCCATGCCTTTTTCTTTTATAATTTCGGCAGGCATCTTATTTGAAACAAGCATTTCTGCAAAAACAGTCTTTCCCTGTGCAGATGTAATCTTACCGGCTTCAATTGCATTTACAAGTTCTGTTATATGCTTAGGTGTTATTGAAACATCAGAAATAGACTGATTTTTTTCATTCAGAACAGCAAGAAGTTCTGCAAGAATCCAGTTGGCAACTTTCTTTACGTCTTTTGCATCCTTTGCAGCTTCTTCAAACCACAAAGAAAGTTCGCGTGTACCTGTAAGAGTTTCAACATCAAAATCTGAAAGTCCGTATTCTTTTTTAAGACGATTTCTCTTTGCTTCCGGCAACTCACCAACTCTTCCGTGAGCACGCTCAATAAGAGCTTCGCTTACGCTGAAAGGCTTAATATCAGGTTCAACAACAAAACGATAGTCAACAAAGCTGTTCTTTGTACGCTGTACAACAGTCTGACCTTTTTCTTCATCCCAACCCATTGTAACCTTAAAGCCAGGATTGAATTCCTGTCTGTCTTCCTGAAACTCTTTAAGCTGACGCTGAGCTTCATAAGCACAGGCTTCACGGATAGAACGGAATGAGTTTAAGTTCTTAATTTCAGAAATAGGAGTGTGATAAAGTTTGCCATCTTCCCATACATTCAGGTTTATGTTTGCATCACAACGCATGTTTCCTTCTTCAAGGTTACCATTTGTAACTTTCATGTAGCGAAGGATTTCCTGAACAGTTTCCATAAAGAGTGCAGCTTCTTCAGGACTTGTCATATCAGGTTTTGTAACAATTTCAATCAGAGGTGTACCAGAACGGTTGTAGTCAATATATGAATGTTTTCCCTGCAAGTGAAGAGACTTACCTACGTCCTCTTCAAGATGGATTCTTTCAACGCGTACACGGCGGTACTTACCGTCCTGAATAATACAGTCTTCCCCAATAAAGTTCTTTGTCCTGCATTTTTCACCGCCAGCCTGCTGGTCTTTAGGATATTTTACCATAGGAAGATCTACATATCCGTCAGTACACAAAGGAATATCATATTGTGTAATCTGATAACCTTTAGTCAAGTCCGGGTAAAAATAATGCTTACGGTCAAATTTTGTAAAACGTGCAATATTACAGTTTAATGCAATTCCTGCAACAGCACCAAGTTCTACATAACCTTTGCTTATTCTCGGCATAGCACCAGGCAATCCAAGACATACTGGGCATACACGAGTATTAGGCATTCCACCGTATCTATTTTCACAGGCACAGAATGCCTTTGTTTTTGTAAGAAGCTGTGTATGAATTTCACAACCAATGACAATTTCCCATTTATCAATAGCCATAATTATTTTGCCTCCATAACAGGGCTTCCGCAACCAGGATGATCTTCTTCCCAAGCCTGAGCAATGCTAAGAATTTTAGCTTCGCTAAACATCGGACCTGCAAACTGAATGCCGACAGGCATACTGTCGCTGTCGCCCCTTGCTGCTGCACGGGCAAATTCACCGTTAAAGCCTTTAGTAATGCCAGCTTCAACATCTTTTCCATGAGTGTGTCCGCAAGGAACTGAAATGCTTGGAATACGAGCAAGATTTACAAATACTGTAAACAAGGCGCTTAAATACATGGCAAGCGGATCATCAACTTTCTGACCAAGGCGGAAAGAAGGGGTTGGACATGTAGGACACAGAATTAAATCATAACTTTCAAACAGCTTTGCAACATCTCTCTGAATACGGGCACGAACAGTCATGCCTTTTTTGTATGTATCGCCAGAAAACTGTTCAGAAAGAACGTAGTTACCTATGATAATTCTTCGTTTTACTTCTGGACCAAATCCTGCACTACGTGTATCTACATAAAGCTGGTCATAGCCAGCACTGTTATCAATGCGTGCTCCATAACGGATACCGTCAAAACGGCTAAGGTTTGATGCAGCTTCTGAAAGAGCAATTACATAATATGAAGCAATTGATGCATCAAGAACAGGAAGGTCTACAATATCAATCTTTGC
>CACXDK010000128.1 GCA_902766345.1 uncultured Spirochaetaceae bacterium
CTTGTTTACAGCAATAACAACAGGAATGCCAAACTTAGACATGTTCTGAATATGAGCACGAACATTTGCAAAACCTTTTTCAATGGCTGCCGTATTTTCTGTAGAAAGATCAGCTTTTGCTACACCACCATGCATCTTTATTGCACGAATAGTTACGACAATAACAGATGCAGAAGGTGCAATGCCGCTCTTTCGGCACTTTATATCAAAGAATTTTTCAGCACCCAAATCTGCAGCAAAACCAGCTTCGGTTACTACATAATCGCCGCTTGCAAGGGCACACAAAGTTGCATTTACAGAGTTACAGCCATGAGCAATGTTAGCAAAAGGTCCGCCATGAATAAATGCAGGAGTATGTTCAAGAGTCTGAACAAGATTAGGGCGAATTGCATCTTTGAGCAATGCAGCCACAGCTCCTGTGCACTTTAACTCACCAAAAAGAACTGGACGTTTATCATAAGTTTCTGCAATTATAATTTTAGAAATGCGTTCTTTTAATTCCGTAATAGACTTAGACAGACATACAATTGCCATAATCTCGCTGGCAACTGAAATTTGAAAGTGAGATTCTCTAGGAACTCCGTCAACTCTTGTTCCAAGACCAATAATAACATTGCGTAAAGCACGGTCATTAAGATCTACACATCTTTTCCATGATACAGTACGAGGATCAATGCCGAGTTCATTTCCCTGCTGCAGATGATTATCTATTAAAGCTGCCATAAGATTGTTTGCAGCAGTAATAGCATGAATATCGCCAGTAAAGTGCAGGTTTATATCTTCCATAGGAACAACCTGTGCATAGCCGCCGCCACAGGCTCCACCCTTAACACCAAAACAAGGACCAAGAGAAGGTTCTCTTAAAGCAATGACAGCCTTTTTTCCAATGCGACGCAATCCATCCCCTAATGCAACTGTTACAGTAGATTTACCTTCACCAGCAGCAGTTGGAGTCATTGCAGTAACAAGAATAAGCTTACCACGCTTTGAAGAATTGAGAGCCTTTTCCTGCAATTCATTCATTTTCCTAAAATTGAGTTTTGCCTTGTATGAGCCATAAAAATCCAAATCGTCCTGAGCAATATCAATCTTCTTTGCAACTTCTACAATTGGAAGCATTTCGTTTTTCTGTGCAATCTCTATATCTGTCAACATATTACACTCCTTTCTATATATTACTGATTTATTTACTGACATCAAGCAGCAAAAGTTCTTCTGCTGTAAGTTCCCTGCACTTTCCAGGCTCAAGCAAAGGATCTAGAACCAGTTTATTCATCTGAATGCGCTTAAGATATACAACCTCATTTTCCAAAGCAGCAAACAAACGTTTTACCTCATGATACTTTCCCTCGCACACAGTCAGCAGACATTCTGTATCAGTTTTCCATTCTATCTGAGCAGGAAGACAGTCGGCAGCGTCTTCCCTTCCCTCCGCTTCAATGTGCATTCCCGCTGCGAGCTTTTGAGCATACTGCATTTTTTTATCAGCATCAACAGCATCTCTCAAATGAACCTCATAAACTTTAGGAACATTATTCTTTGGGGATGTAAGCCTATGAAGCAAATCACCGTCTGTCGTAAAAATCAAAAGTCCTTCCGTATCAACATCAAGCCGACCTACAGTACTAACTTCCACACCAGAAAATTTACGCCTAAACTCCAGAGGTAAAAGTTCATACACAGTAGCATGAGCACCATCCTTTGTTGAGCAAACATATCCATCAATCTTATTCATCATAATGTAAATATGTTTTTTTACAACAAGAGGCTTTCCATTTACGGACACTTCATCTTTTTCTGCATCAACATGAACATCAACAGCAGAAGGCATTTCCCCATTCACAGTTACAGCTCCACTATGAATAAGAGACTTAACATCCTTACGCGAGCCAAAACCATTATTTGCAAGCAGTTTATCCAACCGAATCATTTTATTTCCTGCAAGCCTGACGCATCTGCTCAAGGCTTTCCTTTAAGTTTGTTATGCCGACAGCATCAAAGAACTTTTCTGCCTTGTCTATTGCAGAAAGAGCTTCTGTAAAATTCTTAGCTTCAATGTAAACATTTGCAAGAAATGTATAAAGATAACCTAATTCAGAAGAATTCCCTTCAAATGCTTTTATGGCATCCTTACACAAATTTTCGGCATCCTGAATAAAGCCAGCATTAACATACATTCCCAATATCTGATAAAACCATTGAAGATTTTTTGGATTCTTTTTAAAACAGTTTAAGTAAGCCTCAGAAGCTTTGCTTAGATTATTTGCAGCAGCATACATATCACCAAGTTTCATATCTGGCAAATATGAATCAGGAAAATCTGTCTTTAACTTCAAAAGCAATTTTTCTGCATTTGGAACATCCTGCAGGCAAAGATATGCTTCTGCAACAAGAATGTAAGCATCAAGTTGAAATTCTTTATCATCTTTATACGCAGCAGCAGCTTTATTGGCAGGTTCAATTCCCTCTGCAAACTTACCTAAAGACATAAGGCTCAACGCATAATTATAAAGAGCATTTGCATTAGAGCCATCCAAATCAAGAGACTTTTTATAGTAGCTAACAGCTTCTTCATAGCTGCCTTCTTCCATGCACAAATTTGCATACCGCTGAGCAGCCCTTGCATCATAAAATCCAGAATCGACAGCCTTTTTAAGATTATCACGTGCAAGAGCCCTTGTTTCAGGCTCAGTTTTTATCCAGCTGTCTCCAAATAAAAGAAGCACTTCATAATAATAATTTCCAAGCGCATAATTAATACACGGAGAAGTTCCGTACTGCTTTTCATACTGCTGAACAATTTTTTCTACATCATAAGAAACCATGTCCAGCTTACCAGGATTAAGACGAACTTCATTTAATACTTCCTTTGCCTTTAAATCCTTAAATGCAAAAGATGTATGAGCTTCCGTATTTGCAAAATACTGCGTACAAAGTTCAACCTTTTTTGCAATGATATAATCACTGTCATCTGCTCCTAAAGCATTCCAAGCACTTTTATATTTTTTAGAAGCAATAAGAGAATCTGCATTTTTTATTCTTTTTTTTGCAAAAGAAGGAGCAGAAGCATAAACATCATTTCCAGAAAGTTTTCTGTCAGCCGAAAAAACTGCGGAAGTTAATGATATAAACAGAATTGAAAATAGAAAAAATTTGAACAGTGTCGTCTTCATAATAAGTGCGGTAATTATATCATGATGTCTTGATGAGCGACAAGCCGTTATACATGCTGAATGTAGGAATGAAGGGTATTTAGCACACGCTTTTTATCGCCACTCCATAATGGTGCAATCAAAAGTTTTTTCGGTCCGTCCCCTGTAATTCTATGAACAACAGTCTGTGGAGGAATAATCTTTAAGCAATCCGCAACAATCTTACAATATTCTTCCAAAGTAAAAACATGAAAAGGATGCACTTTATATTCTTCGCCCAAAGCAGTTCCTTCAAGAACATGAAGCATTTGAAGCTTTATGCCGTCAAGCACAGGTGACAGCCCCGAAAGATACCGCACCGTTTCAAGCATATCAGAATAACTTTCATCAGGCAGACCAAGAATGACATGAACAATTACAGAAAGATTTTGTTTTTTCAGACGGACATACGCATCTTCAAATACAGAAAGCTCATAACCGCGATGAATACGCATTGCAGTTGTTTCATGAACAGTTTGCAGTCCCAATTCAACCCAGACAGGCTTTATTTCATTTAATTCGCAAAGCATGTCTACAATTTCAGGAGGCAAGCAGTCAGGTCTCGTGCCTATAGATAAAGCTACAATTTCAGGAAATAAAATAGCCTTCATAAACAAAGGCTTAAGTACAGCAACAGAAGCATAAGTATTTGTAAAAGATTGAAAATATGCAATATATTTTCGCTCTGGTTCAGATGTCTTTTTTGGGAATTTACTGTCAACCCTCAGCTTTGCTTTTTGGATTTGAATAGAAATATCTTCTGGTGCAGTAGCAAAATCGCCAGAGCCACCAGCAGAACAGAACGTACAGCCACCAAAACCTTTTGTACCGTCACGCGTCGGACAGGTACATCCGGTAGAAAGTGAAAGCTTATAGACTTTTGTTCCAAAAGTCTTTTTTAAATAATCAGAAAGAGAATAATACGTCATGGAGCATGACAATTTTATTCATAGTTATCAAAATATTTTGAATCTTCAAGATACTTGCGTCGTGACATAACAAGATTTATCAATTCCTGATACATATTGTAGTCAACTTCGAGTGCAAGAGGGAAAATAAAATACTCTGTTTCATCACAATAGCGTTCTATAAATTCAGCACTTGTTACAAATCCAAGGCTTATCATATTGCTGATTCGGTCAGCACATTTCAGAACTTTTGCATTGTGACTGCCATCTTCAAGAATGCCACGAAGGAATTCTCTTTTAAGCTGTCCAGGTTTCTTTGTTACTTCCATAACAAGCTTAAGAACTTCAGGACCGTCAGCATCCGCATTGGCAATAAGATTTGAATCGTAGCCGGGAATGTCTTCAATAACATCATGCACGCAACTCGCCTTAAGCAGAACACTATCGATATAACCATAGTCAATCAAAATGCCCATGGTATCTATCTGATGGCGGAACATGTTTCCACCTGCAAACCTCGCCTTTCCTATCAGCGAAGTTGCAATCTGCATATAAGGAGCGAGTTTTATGTCACTCAGCATAAGCATGTGGTCTTTATCCATTTCAGAGGGTTTTTCAGTTGCAGTATTAAAGACTCTTCCCATGCTCTGCCTCCTTAAAGTGCCTGTACGTAAGAATTAAGCTTTTCAACACGTCTCTTGCTAGATTCAAGCTTATCTTTTTCAGCCTGAACAACCTCAGCAGGAGCATGCTCAACAAACTTTCCACTCAACTTGGCTTCGCTCTTCTTTATTGTAGCTTCCTCGGCTGCAATTTCTTTCTTAAAGCGGGCAACAAGCTGTTCCTTGTTAATGCTTTCATCAACAAGAAGGAATGCTTCAAAGCCTTCACCGACTGTACCGATTGCTTTTTCTGGCTTTGCACTTACAAACTCAGTCTTTGCAACACCAGCAAGAAGCTCTATCATATCAGTCTTTTCTTTTATTACATCGGCATTTGAACCAGAAGAAATCATAATTGCTACATGAACTTTTGAAGCAGGATCAATGCCACATTCAACACGCAAACCACGAATATTACGGATAAGTTCCTTAAGAACAGCAAAACGTGCTGTTACAGTTTCATTTACACGGCTGTCATTTGGAAGCGGATAAGGAGCATCAACCAGCATTCCCATGTAAGAACTGCTTGAAATGATTTTCTGCTCGCCAGCCTTTGCCCTGTTACCAATAATCTCAGACAAAGGAAGTTTTGAATAGATTTCCTCTGTAACAAAAGGAACATAAGGATGCAAAAGACGAAGAGTTTCTTCCATTACGTTCAAAAGAACAGAAACAGCACGGTCTTTTTCGTGATCGTCACCGTTACGGAATGAAAGCTTTGTAGCCTCTACATACCAGTCACAGAAATCATTCCAGAAATATTCATAAAGGGCAGAAGCGCCATCATTATATCTGTAATTTTCAAATGCAGACTTAGCATTGCGTACTGCATTATCAAGACAAGAATAAATCCAGCGGTCAAGTTCTGTAAGGTCTGAATCCTTTACAGGAATAAGAGTTCTGCCTTCAAGATTACCAAGAATATAGCGGCTTGCATTCCAAATCTTATTACAGAAACGGCTACCCATCTTGAAGCTGTCTTTGTCAATCAAGATATCCTGTCCCTGAGCACACATGTAACTCAGAGTAAACTTAAGGGCATCCGCACCGTACATGTCAATGATTTCAAGAGGATCAATTCCGTTACCAAGAGACTTGGACATCTTTCTACCCTGCTTGTCGCGAACCAAACCATGAATATATATGTCATGGAATGGAGCTTTTCCTGTAAACTCAAGGCCAGCCATAATCATTCGGCTAACCCAGAAGAAAATAATGTCATAAGCAGTTACAAGTGCTGTAGTTGGATAGAACTGAGCAAGATCTGCTGTCTGCTCTGGCCATCCCAATGTACCAAAAGGCCACAGCCATGAACTGAACCAGGTATCCATTACGTCAGGATCCTGATTAAGCTTGTCAGCTCCAGCCTTACATTTAGGACAGCAGGTTGGGTCTTCGCGTGAAACTATAGTTTCACCACAGCTCTGGCAGTACCATACAGGAATGCGGTGTCCCCACCACAACTGACGGCTAATACACCAGTCACGGATATTTTCCATCCAGTGTGAATATGTGTTTTCCCATTTTTTAGGGAAGAATACGATGTCACCATCTTTCCAAGCTTTAAGGGCTTTATCGGCCAAAGGACGCATCTTTACAAACCACTGGTCACTAAGATAAGGCTCTACGACAGTGTTACAGCGGTAGCAGTGACCTACAGAGTGCTTTATCTTATCCTCGCCTTTGAAAAGACCAAGATCTTTCAAATC
>CACXDK010000129.1 GCA_902766345.1 uncultured Spirochaetaceae bacterium
CTATTTTATTGCATTCACAGCTTTCTGTGTATCTGCGGCAGCCTGTGCAGGAGTTTTCTTCATTGTCATAATCTCCTGAAATCCATTCTGAATAGCAGCAGAATATGAAGGCCAAGAAGGACTTGGACCGCGTGGAATTGAAGTTTCAAGTTGCTTGATGAATGCTGCCTGAACAGGATCGTCTGTCCAGAATGGATTCTGAGCAGCCTTTACCTTTGGTGGGAATGAACCATAAAGTTTCATTGTCTCTACCATTACTTCATCCTGATTGTAATACTTAAGGAATTCAATACCACCTGCAGTATCAGACTTCTTTACTACACCGATGTTCTCACCACCCAAAATAGAAGTTGCCTGTCCAGACTTCTCATCATATTTAGGAAGAACTGTAACACCGTAGTTAAGGTTTGGTGCGCTAGCTTCAAAAACAGGAATCTGCCAAGGACCGTTTTGCTCCATTGCAAGACTTCCACCCATAAAATTGTAGTTTACGTCTGACTGAGTCCAGTTTACAGCTTCATTAGTCCAAATTCCTTCTTTTATACAATCCTGCATAAACTCAAATGCCTTTACACCACCCTCGATATCTTTGTAGGAACCTCCTGCCGTATAGAGCCACTGCAAGCACTGGAAAGTTCCTTCATCTGTATTTGTGGCAGCATTACCAAATCCTGAGATTCCATTCTTTGTAAGCTTGCGTGCAATCTCACGGAACTGCTCCCATGTAGTGTTTTCATCTGGATAAGGAACACCTGCCTCATCAAAAATATCCTTATTATAAATCAATGCCGTACAGTTTGTAGCAAAAGGAAGTCCATAATGCTTTCCATCAAGCATACTTGATTCCATAGGACCTGTAAGATATTCATTCCATGGCAAATCTGCGGAAGAAATATCTGCAAGTAATCCCATCTTTACAAATGCAGCCATACTGCATCCATCCATTATTACAAGGTCAGGAAGTTCTCCTGATGCAATTCCGAGTGTAAGCTGCTTCTGATAATCTGAGAAAGGAACATAAACGTGAGTTGCCTCATATTCCGGATGTGTCTTATTAAAACCGTCAAGTAACTGTGTCATCATTATTTTCTGTGAGTCTGTCTCAAAATAGTCCCAGATTACAAGTTTTGTTTTACCTCCTGCTTTTTTCTGAGAATCAGACTTGCCACATCCAGTAAAAGATAAAGCAGCACCTAAAACAAGCATAGCTAAAAACAGAATTTTTTTCATAAAAATCTCCTTGTTGTTTTTATTCGGAGCGTATGAAAACTTCAGACGCTCCTTGATTTATTTACTAAAACGTTTAGGTAAAATTTGCAAAAATAAACTTGGAAAAGCACAGTTTTCCAAGCCTCTTTTACCAAGTATAAAGCAACATAAAAAAAAAGCAAGCAAAATTTTTAATTTTTTTACAAAAAGACTAAAAACACTTACTAAAACCTTTAAGTAGCACTGGAAGCTCTTTCTATGATATTGCAAGGAAGCAGATGGTTTGATATTCCTATATCAGAGTTTGGACTAATGATAAGTTCCGCACTTTTGCGTCCTATCTCAAAAAGAGGAAGAGAAGCTGTTGAAATTTGAGGAATACAAAATCTACTTACCTCCCGGTCGTCAAAACCGAATACTGCAATATCTTTTCCGACTGCAATATTATTATCTCTAAACCAGTCTTCTGCTCCGCCAGCCATTAAATCATTAAAAGCAAAAATGGCCGTACAACCAGACTCGTATAATTCCTTTGCATAGACGTACCCGTCATCTCTCTTCCAGTATCCATACCGAACATTTTTTGCATTATACAATATGCCATTATCAAAAAGAGCTTCCTGATGACCCGAAAGCCTCTTCTGCGTATGATAGCTCAAGAGGGGACCGCAAATTACACCAATCTTTGTATGCCCTTTTGAAATAAGCAGTCTGGTTATCTCGTACCCAGCCTTTTCATCGTCCATAAGAACCGAAGGATGCTTCTTTTCCGGAGAATAGCAATAAGCACAGACTAAGTTTACATTCAAGTCATCAGGAATATATGTAATTTCCCTACAATGATTTGCTATGTAAATTATGCCCTCCACCTGCTTTGACAAAAGACTTCCGATATGCTTAAGACACAACTCTTTCTGTGCTTCTATATTAGAAAAATCTAATCCGAATCTCTGAAAGAATCTCATGTTTTCAAGAAGCATCTCAAAACCAGATTCCTTACACTTTGAGTCAATTCCGTCAACAATATACGGGGTGTTAAAAACTGTAAGGTCTTCAGTTATGACTCCAATGCAGTTTGACTTTCCCTGCTGAAGCCGTCGAGCAAATACATTTGCTGTGTAATTCAGTTTTTTTGCAATTTCAATTATTTCAGCTGATTTTTCAGGACCTGCTGCACCAGCCCGTCCGTTAAGAACGTTAGAGACCGTAGCAACAGAAACTCCTGCCATCTGAGCTATCTGTTTTATAGTTGCCATTACATAAACTTTACATCACTTTTTTGTAAATGGGAATAAAAAAATCTTGATTTTTAAATAAAACCAAGATATTCTATATTAAACGTTTAGGTAACTTTGAAAGAGCTTAAGGAGCATTTTAATGCATAAAGAGAGTGCAATAAGTTTAAAAAATATTTACATAGATGACAGCTATTGGAATAAATACATAAAATTGATAGGAGAAAAAGTTCTTCCTTACCAATGGCGTATTTTAAATGATCAAGTACCAGACGCGGCTCCAAGCTACTGCCTTAAGAATTTCAAAATTGCAGGCGGACTTGAAAATGGAGAACGGAAAGGAACTGTATTCCAAGACTCAGATGCGGCAAAATGGTTAGAAGCCGTTGCTTATAGTCTGGAAACAACTCCCAATGAAGAACTTGAAAAACAGGCAGATTATGTAATCGATTTAATCTGCCGCGCACAGGAAAGCGATGGTTATCTGGATACATACTACACTTTGGTTGAACCAGAAAACAAGTGGAAAAATCTTTGTGAGGGGCACGAGCTTTACTGTGCAGGACATCTTATAGAAGCAGCAGTAGCCTATTATTATGCTACTGGCAAGAAAAAGTTGCTTGAATGTGTATGCAAGCTTTCTGACCTTATTGCAAAAACTTTCAGCACTGAAAAAGGAAAGGTTCGCGGTTACCCGGGACACCCGGAAATAGAACTTGCACTCATAAAACTCTATAAAGCAACTGAGAATAAAAGCTATTTGAATCTTGCAGAATATTTTATTGATGAAAGAGGCAGCAAGCCAAACATCTTTCTGGAACAGATGAAGATTCCTGGTTTTAAGCATATCTTCTATGAGTTTAATAATTATGAGCCTAAGTACTCCCAATCCCATCTTCCTGTAAGGCAACAGACTACAGCAGAAGGACATGCAGTAAGAGCAGTCTACCTGTACTGTGCCATGGCAGATCTTGCCAAAATCAATCATGATGAAAGTCTTGAAAAGCAGTGCAAAATCCTATGGGAAAATATTACGAAAAAAAGGATGTACATTACAGGAGGCATAGGCTCTTCCGGTTATTTAGAGAGATTCACGACAGACTATGACCTTCCAAATGACTGTAACTATTCCGAAACATGTGCATCTATCGGACTTGCCCTGTTTGGATTCCGCATGGCAAACCTGACACATGAAGCTTCATATATAGACATTTGTGAAAAGGCTATATACAACACTGTTCGGGCAGGAATATCCATGGAAGGGGATAAATATTTTTATGTCAATCCTCTTGAAGTTTGGCCAGAAAACTGCATAGTAAATACATCCAGAGCACATGTAAAACCTGTACGTCAGAAATGGTTTGACGTTGCATGCTGTCCTACAAATATTGCACGCACATTTGCATCTCTCGGACAGTATATCTATGACATAGATGACAAAGATTTATATGTAAACCTCTTCATACAAAACAATTCAGATGTCTGCATTAATAACGAAAAGATCCATATTGAGATGAATACTGTCTATCCGAGGGATGGAAAGATAAAAATTTCAATAGCAGGAGGCAAGAACAGTTTTGCTCTCAATGTAAGAAAACCTGATTTTGCAAAAGATTTTTCTATAAAAATCAATGGCAAGGCAGAATGTTTCACAGAGAGCAAAGGCTACTGCAAAATTTGTCGTACTTGGGAAAATGATGTTGTTGAAGTAGAGTTCAAGATAGAGCCATGTATTGTCTTTGCAAATCCTATTGTAAGGGCAAACTGTGGCAAGGCGGCAGTCATCAGAGGTCCCGAAGTATACTGCCTTGAAGAATGTGATAACTTCCCAGATCTTGCAGCCGTATATATTGATAAAAATATAAGTTTTAAAGAAGAATGGCAGGAAAATCTTCTAGGCGGAACTTTAGTTCTACATTTTGATGGAAAGCTTCTGACTTCTCAAAAAGAAAATGCAGATTCCATCAGTCATCTGCCGCCTTCGCTAAAAGATGTAAGCCTTACAGCCATTCCGTATGGTTCATGGTGCAACAGAACTCCAGGCGAGATGATTGTGTGGCTTCATACAACAATATAAGTCAGTAATAAAAGAAGGGCTGTTCAATTCTCATTGAACAGCCCTTCTTTTTAACTTGAAGCAAAGATACTTTTACACTAAAATCACCTTTAGGAAAGCAAAATGAGGGCAAGGATTTTTTTTGTAAAGCATCACATAATTTTTTATGGCATAATCTGCATTTTAGCAAATCTGTTAGCAGTTATATCTGCAAGCGTGCTTGCAAGTTTTACAACTGATACAATTGCTTCAAATCAGTGGACTTCACTAAAAGAGTGGATAGACTTTCTATGCAAGCATGAAATGCTCACAAACTTTGCAGGAATAATCAGCTACCTGATTCCTATATTACTGTGTACACAATATGGCCTAAAGGCAAGGGGACTTTCACACAATGACGAAAGATATATAGAAATTATGGTACATATACCGACAGAATTTGCCCTGCGTGGCATAGCA
>CACXDK010000130.1 GCA_902766345.1 uncultured Spirochaetaceae bacterium
GTAGAAGCAAAATATTCAAAAACTTCACCAATTTCAGAACGCTGCAGATTTCTAAGGTCATCAGCAAGATTTGCAATAATGCCGAAAGCAACATTCATTTCAAGAAGCAGACGAAGAACATGCTCTGGTTCAACAAGCTGATTAGAATATTCACTAGGCTTCAAACCAAGGAATTCTGTATAAATCCGCTCAAGTTCTTCAGGATCTTTTACAATCATAGAAGGACCATTATAAGAACCAACAGGACCTGCAAGTTTTCCTACAAGTTCATTGCTAAGTTCTTCAATTCTCAAAATTGATTTACCAAGACGGCTTACAAATTCTGCAATGCTCCATCCAAAAGTAATAGGAACTGCGTGCTGACCATGTGTACGTCCAACCTGAGGTGTAGCACACTCACGTTCAGCAATGTCGCAAAGATATTTTTCGAGTTTTTTAAGTTCAGGAAGAACAACATTCTGTGTAACATCACGCATACGGCAGCTAAGAGCTGTATCAAGAATGTCAACAGAGGTTGCTCCAAGATGAATAAGAGGACCAATATCAGAGTCTACTTTTGTCTTCATTACATTTACAAGAGCTCGGATATTGTGTTTTGTTTTTTCTTCTTCGGTGTAAACTTCTTCAGGATCAATTCCTGCTGCAACATCATCAAGTTTTTTAGCAACAGCATCAGTAAGCTGTCCACGAACTTTCAGATGAGCCTTTACAAGAGCAGCTTCACACTTTGCACAAGAGCGAATGCTTGCTTCTTCTGAAATATATTTAGAAAGCCCTGCAAATGCATCGGCTTCTGACAATGAATATCTGTGATCAATACAGGAGAGATTTTCAAAAATGTTACGTGTTTCCATACTTGTGAGTATGGACTAAATTCATGAAATAATCAACAGACTTAATGTAGATATACCATCAGAAGCATTATATCACTTGTACGGATACCGCTGATACGGGAAGCCTGCCCCAGTGTAAGAGGTCTAACTTTTTCAAGTTTTCCACGGCTTTCAGAACTTAAAGCAACAATCTTTCCGTAGTCAAAATCGGCAGGAATCTTTGCATGCTCCATACGGTGCATTTTTGCAACACGAGCATCCTGCTTTTCTATATAATAGCGGTATTTGTAATCTTCCTGAGCTTCTTCCCATTCAATAGCAGTAAACTTACCTGGATTGTCAGCAGAAGGATGTGCCGTAATGTATTCCAATGCCTCAGCAACATTTTCGTATTTGCGGCGTAGATTTACAATTTGAGACTCAGAAATAAGCCCTACCTGATATCCCTTTTCTCGAAGTCTCCTGTCTGCAGTATCATGTCTCAACTTTAAGCGGTATTCTGCACGGGCGGTAAACATTCTATAAGGCTCTTTTGTGCCAAGTGTAACAAGATCATCAATAAGAACACCGATATAAGCTTCGTCTCTACCTAAAATCAAAGGCTCATACTTTGGAATGTCATTAAAATGATTTCTGCCAGCTTCAGTTTGAGCTTTCAAGAGTTTTTCCGACAAAGCTTTTGTTTCCCGCGCAGAAACCTCTGCAAAAAAGCGTTTTTCTTCATTAGAAAACAAAGGCTTAGGCTGAAAGTGATTTGCTTCGCCACTTGCAGGACTTGAACCAAAAGAACTATCTGAACAGCACAAAGGTCCGCACAAATCAGCATGGGCACGAGCATACAAACCTGCATTTATTCCTGCTACCAATCCCTGTCCTGCAGCTTCCTCATATCCTGAAGTTCCGTTTATCTGACCTGCGTTAAAAAGTCCTGCAACCCGTTTTGTTTCAAGAGACGGGAACAGCTGCGTAGGCTCAACATAATCATACTCAACAGCATATCCAGGACGCGATACAACACAATTTTCAAAGCCAGGCATAGTCCGTAAAAATGCATCCTGCACTTCTTCTGGCAAAGAGGATGAAAGTCCATTCAAATAAATTTCATCTGTTTCAAGACCTTCTGGCTCAACAAAAAGCTGATGCCGTTCTCTTTCCGTAAAACGCATTACTTTATCTTCAATAGAAGGACAGTAACGAGGACCTATACCGTGAATCTTTCCAGAATACAAAGGAGAGCGTCCAATATTCTCACGTATAATTTTATGAGTTTCTTCATTTGTATACACCAAATGACAAGGAACCATAGGACGATCTACACATTCATCATCAAAGCTGAACGGAATAACTTCCTTGTCTCCATCTTGAAGTTCAAACTTAGAAAAATCAACAGTATGCTTTAAGATGCGTGGAGGTGTTCCAGTCTTAAGTCGGCCTGTAGTAAAGCCCAAACGAGAAAGACTTTCTGTTAAGCCAAAAGCTCCACCTTCCCCTAATCTTCCGCAAGGAGCATCAAATTCACCAATAAATATTCTTCCACCCAAAAAGGTTCCCGTTGTAAGAACAACAGAACGGACAGGAATTATGCGGCCACGTTCAGTAACAATGCCAATAACTTTCTGCCTTTTTCCGCTTTTAGAAGCTTCTGTAGCAAATTCATAAGAAGAAGAACCTCTTTTTTCACCTGGCAAAGAACCAATTTCTGCTGTTGAATCAGTTGATTCTGGTAATGATTCCGAACTTGCAACGGTCAGAATATCAACAACAGTATCCATAAGAGTACTAAGATTTGGTGTATTTTCAAGAGTTTTACGAGCAAGTTGTGCGTACACCAGTTTGTCTGCCTGAGAACGAGGAGCCTGAACAGCAGGACCCCTACTACGATTAAGCAAACGGAACTGAATCATTGAACGGTCAATGAGTTTACCCATTTCACCGCCCAAAGCATCTATTTCACGAACAATATTACCTTTTGCAATGCCTCCAATAGAAGGATTACA
>CACXDK010000131.1 GCA_902766345.1 uncultured Spirochaetaceae bacterium
CGTGAAACCTATAGGATTTGTGTCGCAAATATCTAGAGAATTGCATCGTAAATCCTATAGGTTTTGTGTCACAACTATTATAATACTTGCGTCGAGTATAGGGTACAAATTTTAAGCTATATCCATCTGTGTAGACTTTAGAACGTATCTTCATTATACTTGTAGCATGCAAGATACATTAATTAAAAAGCAGAGCCTATTATTCAAACTGCTACCCCTAATCCTTACAATTACAGTTATTATTATTGATCAAATAACCAAAGCCCTGATTGTAAAATACATTCCGCTGACAACATTGTTTTCAAGCGACGGCATAATCCGCGTTGCAGGCGACTACATCCGAATCATTCACGTCCGCAACAAAGCAATAGCCTTCAGTCTTGGCAGTTCTTTTTCTGTAAATGTCCGAAGAATTCTTTTTTCGTTCGCACCGCTTATCGTAATTGTCATAGTATTTGCTATATATTTCAGAAACAATGAATTTTCTGCACTTCAAAGATGGTCCATCTGCGGCATTCTTGGTGGAGGCATCGGCAATCTTATTGACCGCTTTCTTCGCCCAGACGGAGTTGTAGACTTTGTTGACTGCTATTTCTTTGGCATTTTTGGCATGGAACGCTGGCCAACCTTTAATGTTGCAGACGCTGTTGTTGTTGTATGCGGAATTCTTTTTGTACTGGCATTCCTGCTACAGATACAAAAAGATGCTAAAAAAGCAGAGGAGGACTAAAACATGAATAAAAAGAGCTTTACACTTCTTTTCCTTTTCATTTCAACAATTGCAAACATAATTTTTACAATTGTAATCATTGCAGCCATGTTATTAATAACCTCACTGACCTTAACATACATCATCAAAATAAAAGACCCAAACATAATAGTTGCAGACTGGATGTTATGTTTTATTGGAGGAATGATTTTAAGTCTTTTTCTATATGCAAAAATTTCTGATAAAATAGTAAAAAAATACAAGCTTGCAGACAAACTTGATGAAAGACTTAGCGGAAGAAGATTTTCACATTTATCTTCCAGAACACAAAAAGAAAAAGAAGCAGAAAAACCCAAAACCGTCATGCCAAAATCTGTTCTTCCAGATGAAGAAGATGATCATTGGGGTGAATAAAAAAAAGGCAGAAAAAGGAGTTTTCGTCCTCTTTCTGCCTAATTAATATAAGCAAAACTAAATATCAATAACCATCACTCATGCTACGGTTAATATCTCTCTGGTACAATTCCTGATAAGCAGGACTCATCTTCTTAAGATTATCCTTTGTAGCCTGTGGGAATGGCAGATAACGCCAGAATATAGCTCTGACTTCTTTTTCAAGTTTCTGTGTACCGTTAGACTCTTTGGTAATCCAAAGAATATAATCATCAATAAAGAACTTCTTAAGATCGCCCTTCAGCTTCTTTGATTCAATGTACTGATAATAGTTACCAGTAAGACCATCAGACATCCAGTCAAAAGAAGCCTTTTCCTTTGCAACCTGCCAGCGCAAATCGCCTACAGCAGTAATACATGCAATCTTCAAATCCTTTGGATACATTGGAATTACAATGCGTCCACGGCTTGAAATGCGGTTGTAACGGTCAAATGGTTCCCAACAGAAGCCTGAATCCCCATAAGATGGAACAAGCAATGTATAAGGAACAATTCTGTTTGGCATATTTTTATGAATACGGACAAAGCAGTTAGGATCAATAGATTCAATCCAGGCAAGTTCACGAAGAACATTTTCTCTGAATCCTGTACCAGCCGGCATACAATGGAAGAATTCCCTTGTAAACACTGGGAACTGGTTACCCTGTCTACCACAGGTCATTTTTGCCATCTGTCGAACCGTTGTCATTTCTGCAAGAATATCTTCGGAACTTACTGTTGTTGCTGCAACACCAGAAGTAGATGCAAGATTGTCAGAAAGTTCTTTCAAATGGTCTATATTTTCATTAGCTTCTTCCAATTCCTTTAAGTTTGCACAAATTTCCTTGTCCAGCTTTTGCAAAGTACGCATTATATTGTTTATCTCTGAAAAAGCCTTTTTCTGAATATCAGAATAAGGACGTGTATGAGGAGGATCCATTCCGTAAATAGGATCGTGTTCACACAAAGAAAGTGCTTTTTCTTTCAAATCGAGCTCAAGATTTGTACGCTGACCTTCTTTCATTGAAAGAAGGCTGTTTACGCTCTGGATTTTACCAGTATTTTTACCTACCAGTCCTTGAAGTCGCTGCTGTTCAGCACTAGCATTTCCAGGTCCTTTTGTAGGCAATTCATCTGTCTGGCTTGGCTTCATCTTTCCAATTGCAATTTCACGAATCCATTCATCCATGTACAGAACAGGTTCCCCAGTAACGTTGTCAAGAACGGCACGAGAGAAAAAATCCTTCTGTTCAGGGCTGAACAAAGACGGAAGCACTACACCGAAACGCATTGCAAGGCGTTTGCACAATGGCATTTTTAGATTAACAACCTTTACGGCAAGCGAACGCAGGAAGTTCCAGTAAGAAGAAACCATCTGCTGACGGTATACAGGACGGTCTTTAGGGTCTGTACAGTTCAAATATTTTACAAGCAGCTGATGCAGACGCTGGGCTTCTTCCCCTTCACCGCCAAGTGTTGTCTTATAATAAGCAGGATCATTGTAAACTGAGTTCGGTTCATCTTCAAAGTATTTTTCAACAGGAGCAAAGTTCCTTACTGATAAATCAACTTCAGAAACATTTGCATCTCCTATAGGAGCTTTTTTTACAACCCTTGAAGATGTTCCTGCACCTGCACTAGCAAATGCCATAGAATCATCAGAAGACTCATCATCAAAATTTACAGGAAAGTCATTTTCTTCTGTTTCTTCAACATTATCCAATAAAGAAGCTATTCCTTCGTCAATATCACCCATGCATTTCTCCAGTTAATCCGAATAAAAACAAAATCATTTTATTATAACATGCAAGTTTTATACTATCAAGGC
>CACXDK010000132.1 GCA_902766345.1 uncultured Spirochaetaceae bacterium
AGAATAATAAGCATCGTAATCCTTATGGGGCTTGCCTTTTTCTGCCTGCAGGTCGGAGTGTTTTTACTGTCCGGGCATAAACTGAAGGACAACAGCCGAAGGACACTCGTTTTAATACAAATCACTACAGGCATTCTGCTTATTTTTGACGCTTTTGCATATATCTTCAGGGGAAACACAAGCCAACTCAGCTACTATATGGTCCGCATAAGCAACTTTATGGTTTTTGCATTTAATTACATTGCAACTTTCCTCTTCTGTTTTTATTCCGTTGAATTCATTAAGTCGGATTTCTTAACATTCAAAATTCTTCACTCACCACGGTCAGCCGTTAAAAACGGAATTCCTCCTCATCTTTTTGTTGTTTACTACATTTGCCTTGTTGGAGTTGCACTCACTTTAATAACACAGGACACAAAGCTTTTTTATTATTTTGATGAATTAAATTTTTACCATAGAAGTGCTCTATATCCTTTGAGTGTTGTTTTAGGACTTACGCCAGGTCTTATTACAATAGTAATGATTTTACAATCTAAAAAAGCTTTAGCAAAAAATATCTTCATCTCTCTTCTTATTTATTCGATCTTTCCTATTATTGGAATAGTGCTGGCACTGTTTTTTTACGGAATTTCCTGGATAGATATTGGCTACGGAATCGGAGCACTGCATCTTTTTTATTCTTCAATAAAACTTATGGAGATTGAATTTTATTCAGATAAAAAAGACGGTCCGCGCCTAAGTCCAAACTACAAGCAGACAGTGGTAACCATTCCAGAAATGAAAAAGAGAATAGCCCGAAGCCATTTGTGGCAGATTATCTGTGCCGTTTCAGGCGGACTGATTGCGGTTCTCATCATTATTTCCATTACAGGAATAAACATTCCCGAAAGAAAACTTGTTATTGACACACCTTATTTTGAAAACGACAACTCAAAGGCTGTCTGCGTAACTTTTTTGCGTGACACTGAAAAAGTATGGAACGACAACGATGACTTCACCAGAGTGGGAGCGCAGTATAACGGAGTAATTTATAACAACATGAAGGCCACAGTCATCACAGACTGGAAAATCACAATAGATGTTTGTGAAGACTGTGCCATTGATCCTGGACCATGGAACGGAACCTTTTCAATTTCGCAAATTGGAAAAGTTCCAGCCCCACAAAATGTAATGAACGTCAGAAAACCAAAAGATAACGATGAGGAAAATATTCACGGCACAGATTTTTATCAGGTTACTCCTCTAAAAACACTGGGCTTTGGGTGCATCATGTACTCCCCAGCATCGTTCTCGCCACTAGACTCAAAAATCGTTTTCACTTATGAAAGCGTTCTAAAACCATTGTCATATATTATGTTTGACATTGTTTTCATTTTGCTTTCAATTCTTTTTATTGTTTCCCTCACAATCTCATTCACGGAAGGAAAAATTATCCGTATTGAAGAAGAAAACAGAAAACTTGAAGACACTGTAAAAGAACGCACAAAAGAACTTGAAGAAGAAAAGAACCGTTCAGAAGAATTACTTTTGAACATTCTTCCAGAAGAAATAGCAAAACGCCTTGCAATAAATAAAAACGCAAAAATTGCTGATAAGATAGAAAATGCATCCGTACTTTTTGCCGATATTGTCGGTTTTACAAAAATAACAAGTACGCTTAACGCAGACACAATTGTAGGTGCATTAAACTCACTTTATTCCCGCATTGACGAAAGAGCCAAACGCGAAGGCATTGAAAAAATTAAGACCATCGGAGACTCGTACATGGCAGCTTCCGGTCTTTTTGGAAATGAATCGGCGCAAAAAAATGCCCTTTCAATAGTCAAGTTTGCAAGAGGGATGTTAAAAGACATTGAGGCTTTTAACGCTACAAGCAATGTCAAACTCTTTATGCGAATAGGAATAAACAGCGGAAGTCTTATTGCAGGTGTTATTGGAAAAACAAAATTTGTTTACGACATTTGGGGCGACACTGTTAATGTTGCAAGCCGCATGGAAAGTTCAGGGCAAACCTCCAAAATCCACGTTTCAGAATCTACAATGACACTCATAAAAGATGCCGTCAATCATTCTGAGCCTGTCGAAATGGAAATCAAAGGCAAGGGTGTCATGAAAACTTACTTTTTGTAATGGTATTAATTTTTTGCCTTATTAAGCATTGAACATAAAAAAGCCTTATCCACGGTAAGTGAATAAGGCTTTTTTTTTACCATTTATTTTTATTCTTTATTTCTCCATTCACGCGGAGACATTCCCGTTACCTTCTTAAAAATAAAACTAAAATAATGCGGATCATTAAAGCCCACCTCATAGGCAATATCTGCACTCTTCATGTCCGAGTTTTTCAAAAGCTTTTTTGCCTGTTCCACACGGATGCTCGTAAGATATTCAATAAACGTTACGCCACAGTCCTGTGAAAAAATAGTACTGAAATGATTAGGGCTAAAATGCACGGCTTCCGCCGTAGTCCTTAAACAAATATCAGGATTTGCATAATTGGTTTCAATATATTTTTTTGCCCTAAGAATAATGTCAGCATAGCGTCCCTGCACACGCGAGTTCCTGAATGTAATAAGCATTGTAAGAACTCTTTTAATTTCCGTAATGAACACATCTTGATTTTGAACGGCATTATCAACAAAAGAGTGGGAAAGAATTTCAGGCATTACAACCTTAACGTCTCCGCCCAAATCTTCTATAACTTTAGAAACAGCCATAATAACATCAACAAGAAGATACGAAGCAATAATAGAAAAATGCTCCGTATTCTCACCAAGAAGCGCAATATATTCAGTTATTATCTGGTCAATTTCACTTTCATCCGCATAGTTCAAACGGTCTACAAGAGGGTCATTTTCCTGTAATACAATAGGACTGTCCTCTTTTTTCGAAATATCATTCGCACTGATAACCTTGTTTTTATCAACAAAGTTAGTCTGCTTTAAAATTTCAGAAGCTTCCCTAAACGATTTTGTAATGTTCGCAGTATGCTCAACAACAGAGCCAATAGCCGTTACAAGAGTAGTACCGTCAGCCTTGGAAACTTCATGCTTCAACGAATCTGCAATGGCAAAGGCATCTTCCTCGCAAGTCTCTTTTTCATTGCCCTTTATTATAGAAACAAAAGTGTTTGGAGAAATAAAAAATCCAATCATGTCATTGCGTCCATTTGCAAACGACATGATATAAGATTTTGAAGCTATCAAAAGATTAACGTCATCATCCTTAGGATGAATTTCACTCATGCTTACAATATAGTAATGGGAAATAAGGTTAATATTAAAATCAGATGCCTTCTGAATTGCAGTGCTGGAATCAAGAACACCAAGCACAAGATCGCTAAGCATTTTTTCCCTGGCAAGAACATTACTAGATTCCAAATCCCGCTTTAATCGGCTTATGTCAGAAAATTCTTGCTTCTGTTTATCAAGAGAGGCAGCAATTTTTTCAAGACAGCTGGTTACATCTTCCAAAGTAAACGGCTTTAAAAGATATTCCTCTACACCAATAGAGATTGCCTGTTTTGCATAGTCAAATTCATCATGTCCAGAAAGAATGATTATTCTTATCCACGGTTGAAGTTTTTTAACATTCTTTGCAAGTTCCAGCCCATCCATAAACGGCATGCGGATATCAGTAATCAAAATATCAGGTTTAATATCCTGTATCATAGAAAGGGCAATTTCACCATCTCCCGCCTCACCTGCAAAAGTAAATGCAGAATGCTCCCAGTCAATTTTACTGCGAAGCCCCTCCCTAACTATCATCTCGTCATCAACAATAAAAACGCTATACACTTTGTACCTCTGAAACGGTAACATTTACAGGAATGGTAAACGAAATTCTTGTTCCCTTTCCATATTCACTGTCTATAAACAAAGAAACCTTCTTATCATAATACAGTTCAAGCCTTTTGTGAACATTATAAAGACCATAAACCGAAGTTAAATCTTCCGTATCTGTCTTATGCCGCAAAGCACGCCATACTTCCGAAAGGCGTTCCGGAGTAAAACCAATGCCATCATCACTTACAGAAAAATAAATGCCACCATCTTTAATTCCAAAGGCATCTGTCCTGCGAGCCTGAACAACAATCTTTCCTCTTCCGCGTTTGTTCTTTATGCCATGATAAATTGCATTTTCTACAAGCGGTTGCAGGATAAGCTTTAGCATAGGAGTAGAACCAATTCCTTCATCTGCATCTATATCATACGAAAGAATGTTTGCATAGCGGATTTTCTGAATTGTAAGATAGCTTTTTACGTGTTCAAGCTCCTGATCTACAGTAATCCAGTCATGCCCTTTGCTCAAAGAAATTCTAAAGAACTGCGAGAAAGCTTTTGTTACTTCTATAACCTCTTCAGTCTCTTCTGCTTCAGCAAGCCAAATTATAGTATCAAACGTATTGTACAAAAAGTGAGGGGTAATCTGAGCCTGTAAAGTGCGCATTTCTGCCTTCTGCAAATTCTTCTGCTCTTTTATGTTTTCATTAAGAAGTTCCTGAATGCGTACAGCCATGACATTTAAGTTTGCAGCAAGATGATCCAGTTCCAAAACATTAGGACGTTCAACTCGTGCAGAAAGTTCCCCGTTTGCAATTTTAGAAGAATGCATTTCCATGTCGCTTATAGGTTTTCTGATTATGCGGTACAAAGCTGTA
>CACXDK010000133.1 GCA_902766345.1 uncultured Spirochaetaceae bacterium
AATTTTTTGTTCAGTTGATATTCTGATATATTTCTGATAGTATAAAGACTTACATTCATTTTTACATTTATCAGGAAGAATTTATGGCAGACCAGAAAGAGACTTTCCGTGCAGTAGTTGCAGCCGCACTCAATCAGTTTAAGACAGAAAAATCCTTGGAAGGAACCGAGATAACAGTAGACTCAATCCGTGTAGAAAATCCACCAAAGCCAGAAATGGGAGACCTTGGTGTACCAATGTTCCCATTTGCAAAGGCATTCCGCATGGCTCCTCCTGCAATTGCCGCAGGCGTTGCTGACTGCATTCAGAAAAATCTTACAAAAGAAGCAGAGTCTTTAGGAACATTTGCAGCTGTAGGCCCTTATGTTAATGTAAAACTTAACAAGGCAAATGCTTCTGCAGATATCTTAAAGGCAATAATTGCTCAGGGCGATGCTTACGGTTCTTGCGACGAAAGCGGAAACAAGCCTTTTGCTGGCAGAAAAGTAATGGTTGAATTTTCAAGCCCTAATACAAACAAACCTCTTCATCTTGGTCACATGCGCAATGATGCATTGGGTGAAAGTGTAAGCCGCATCCTGAAAAAAGCTGGAGCAGAAGTGTTCCGCACAAATATCATCAACAACCGTGGAATTCACATCTGTAAATCAATGCTTGCCTATAAACTGTTTCATGAAGCAAAGGGTGATACTCCAGAAAGCCTTGGCATAAAGGGCGACCATTTTGTAGGACAGTGCTATGTTGAGTTTGACAAGTATCTGAAAGGTGAAAAAGACAAGCCTGAAACTGCACATCCAGAAGCACAGACTCAGGCAGAAGAAATGCTCATTGCATGGGAACGTGGTGATTCAGATGTCCGTGCCTTGTGGCAGAAAATGAATGACTGGACATTGAACGGTGTTCAGGAAACTTATGACCGCACAGGCGTAGGTTTTGAAAAACTTTATTTTGAAAGCGATACATATCTTCTTGGAAAAGAAGTTATTGCACAGGGACTTGAAAAGGGCATTTTCTTTAAGGCAGAAGATGGTTCTGTCCGCATTGATGTTACCGAAGTGACAGGAAAGGGTAAGGACGGAAACAATCAGGAAAAGGTTCTTTTGCGCAAAGACGGAACTTCTGTATACATTACACAGGATTTGGGAACTGCAATTAAGCGCCATGAAGACTGGCCTTATAACCAGATGGTTTACGTTGTTGCAAGTGAGCAGATTTATCACTTTAAGGTTCTTTTCTATATTTTACGTAAGCTTGGCTTTGACTGGGCAGAAAAACTTTACCATTTGAGTTATGGTCTTGTAAACCTTCCAAGCGGAAGAATGAAGAGCCGTGAAGGTACTGTTGTAGATGCTGATGATTTGATTCAGAGCTTGCATGAAGATGCACTTAAGGCAATTCAGGAACGTGGTCGTGACGGTGAAGTTGGCGATGCTGATGATGTTGCGGAAAAAGTTGCTCTCGCAGCTTTGCATTACTATCTGCTTCAGGTTGCACCTGTAAAAGACATGATGTTTAATCCTGAAGACAGCCTTTCTTTCAACGGCAATACTGGTCCTTACCTGCAGTACATGGGAGCACGCATTGCTTCTATTCTCCGCAAGGCACAGGAGCAGGGACTTGCTTCTGACGGTAGCGATGAAAGCCTTTCTCTTCTTTCGCATGAAAGTGAATGGACTTTGATAAAAGATTTGCAGCGCTATCCTACATTGGTGGCAAAGGCTGCAGAAGACCTTGATCCTAGCATTATTGCAAACTATCTTTATGATGTCTGCAAGAGCTTTAGTGCATTCTACCGTGACTGTCCTATTGTTTCTATTGCAGAGTCCGATAAAAAGCTTGCACAGGCTCGTCTTACACTTGCTTCTTGTACGCTTACTGTATTAAAGAGTGCAATGGAGCTTGTTCTTGTTCCTTATCTTGACAGGATGTAAAAAGGGGGCTTTCAGCCTTTTTTTGCTTACTAGAACGGTGTACCGTTCTAGTAAGTAATGGTGTTCCATTCTAGTAAGTAACGGTGTACCATTTCGGTAGCATCGGTGTACCGTTCTAGTAAGTAACGGTGTACCGTTTCGGTAGCATCGGAGTTCCGTTCTAGTAAGTAACGGAGTTCCGTTTCGGTAGCAACGGTGTACCATTCTAGTAAGTAACGGTGTTCCGTTCTAGTAAGTAACGGTGTTCCGTTATAGTAAGCAACGGTGTTTAATTCTAGTAGCAAAAATTTTTAACTTTCGGCACTAATGGATTTTCTGTTAGTGCCTTATTTTTTTTTAACTTCCCTCATAAAAATGTAATGCTTTTTATTTAATGAAATTTTAAGGCTCTTGGAAATATGAATTTTTCCCTAAAAATGCTTGGTTTGTGGTATA
>CACXDK010000134.1 GCA_902766345.1 uncultured Spirochaetaceae bacterium
GAAATCATAAGAAAGCTCCACAAGAGCGGCATTAAAAACTGCACAATGATTACTGGAGACGATGAAGGAGCTGCAAAGACTGCGGCAAAAATTACAAAAGTTGACCATTACATTGCCCATGCTTTACCAGAAGATAAACTAAACTACATCAATGAACAAAAGAAAAAAGGTCATAAAGTCATTATGATCGGAGACGGCATTAATGACGCCCCTGCACTAGCCGCAGCGGACACAGGAATTGCAATGGGTGACTGCGCCGCCATTACAGGAGAAACCTCTGACATAATATTATCAGCGGAAGACGGCTTGGACGGACTGTACAAAATGAGGATTATGGGCAAACGGCTTATGAATAAAATTGACCGCAACAACAGAGGCATCATTGCCGTTAATTCTTCACTGATTGCATTTGGACTGCTGGGATTAATAAATCCTTCGCTGGCAGCAATACTTCACAATTCTTCAACAATTTATTTCAGTGTTAAGGCAACTCAACCGCTGTTACAGGAGAAATACTAATGCAGATTAATTATTATGAAGAAACTGGACGAATACGCATACGAGACAAAGTGTTAAAAGATGATGACATACGAAATGCAGCAACAGCTGTAGTTCAAAAAATATGTACTGTTCAAAACATGGAATACAATGAAAAAACTGGAAGCGTATTAATTCAATTTCAAAAAGATACGCTTCCTATAGAAAAGCTACAGACGTTAATTCCTGTAGCAAGAAAATTACAGGCAAAAGTAAACCTGTACACGCCAAAGAAAAAAAACGAAATTCTTGCAGAAATAGAAAGAATAGGCGAAACCGTAGACAAATGGTCATAATCCCACATAACATTAGGGCTGATTTATACAAATCAGCCCTTTTTTATTCTTGAAATACATAATCAACATCAGTTAGCAAAAACTATTGACTTACAGACAAAATTAGATTATGCTATTTACAGTTAGATACACAGTTTATTAGTTAATCTGTATCCGTATCTATAACCCTTTGCTAATACACAGGAGCTTGATTATGCCTTTATTATTCGCATCAATCGGAGAAGAAGTAACTGTAAAAAACGTAGGCGGACAGCCAGACGTAAAACAGCATTTGGTAGACTTGGGCTTTACGACAGGAAGCAGGGTAACTGTAATTTCTAAAGTCAACACTGGACTTATCGTAAAGGTAAAAGAAGCCCGTATTGCTTTGGACAAAGGCATGGCTTCTAAAGTTTTAATCTAAAAATAAACAGACACATAAAATAAATAACTCACAGCGCTTGCTTGGCGGACAGGGCTTTTATTCGGACGGGAGTAGTATTATCTAGTGGCTATTATAGGAGTAAAATAATGAGTACATTGCGAGAAGCAAAAGTAGGTTCTGAAGTAAAAGTCAAGAGCCTGAATGGAGAGGGTGCGCTAAAACGTCGCCTTATGGACATGGGATTTACCAAAGGTTGCAAGGTTTTCATCCGCAAGGTTGCCCCACTTGGAGATCCTGTTGAAGTAACAATCAGAGGATATGAGCTTTCTGTCCGTAAGGACGATGCTGAATGCATTGAAGTTGAGTGAGGTAATATAAAATGGCTGTAACAAAAATAGCACTTGCCGGAAACCCAAACTGCGGCAAGACAACAATGTTCAATAATCTTACTGGTACAGTACAGTATGTAGGAAACTGGCCTGGAGTAACAGTTGAAAAAAAAGAAGGAAAAGTAAAGGGAACTACAGAGACAATCGTAACAGACCTTCCTGGTATTTACTCCCTTTCTCCATATACAAATGAAGAAGTTGTTTCGCGAGACTATCTTGCAAGCAATGAGCCTCAGGCAGTCATCAATATCGTAGATGCAACAAACATTGAAAGAAACCTGTACCTGACAACACAGATTATGGAACTCGGTAAACCAGTCGTTGTTGCCCTCAATATGGTAGATGCACTTAAAAAGGCTGGCGACAAGATTGATACAAAAAAACTTGCAGAAAGACTTGGTTGCAAGGTAATTGAAACAGTAGCACTTCATAATCAGGGAGTAAAGGAAGCTGCAGAAGCAGCTGTCGAAGCTGCAAATCATGCAGTACCAGCTCCAAAGGCTTGCTTTGCAAACAATGTTGAAGAAGCCATTTCAAAAGTAGAGGCATTACTTCCTTCATCTGTAGATTCAAAACTTAAACGATGGACTGCTATTAAAGTTCTTGAGCGTGATGAAAAAGTTATTGAAAAAATAGGTCTTACAGACACAAGCGCAGCAGAAGCAATCACTTCAAAACTTGAAAAAGACATGGATGATGACATCAGCTCTATCATCACAAACGAGCGTTATGAATACATCACAAATCTGCTTAACGGCGTTCTTGTAAAGAGCGGAAGAAAAGAAACAATGTCCGATAAGATAGACAACATTGTTACAAGCCGCTGGCTCGGTCTTCCAATCTTCCTTGTTGTAATGTGGTTTGTATACTGGGTAGCAGTAAGTACAGTCGGTACAATGGGTACGGACTGGGCAAACGACACCGTAGTAGGCGGACTTCAGGGATGGTTAGAAGAAGCACTTGGTAATGCAGGAGCAAGTGAAATACTTACAGACTGTATCGTAAACGGTGTTATCGGCGGTCTTGGTGCAGTATTCGGATTCCTTCCACAGATGGCTATTCTGTTCCTGTTGCTTTCAATTCTGGAAGATGTAGGTTACATGGTTCGTATTGCATTCGTAATGGATAGAATATTCCGCCACTTTGGTCTGAGCGGAAAGTCATTCATTCCTCTGCTTATTTCTTCTGGTTGTGGTATTCCTGGCATAATGTCAAGCCGTACAATCGAAAACGAAAATGACAGACGCATGACCATCATGACAACAACCTGGATTCCCTGTGGGGCAAAGCTTCCTGTTATCGGTTTGTTCGCTGTCGTAATAGGTCAGCATGTTCTTGGAGAAGGTAACGGTGCTGTAGCATGGCTCGGGTCTTTAATGTACTTAGTCGGAATTCTTGCAGTACTCATTGCAGCAATCGGTCTTAAAAAGACAAAATATTTCCACGGACCTGCAGCACCATTC
>CACXDK010000135.1 GCA_902766345.1 uncultured Spirochaetaceae bacterium
TGATAATATCATGCTCACGACACTGCATGGTAATGGCTGGTACAATAAGATTTTCCAGCATTTGACAATAAATATTCCTTATGCATCCTCTAAGGACAGGTGCAGTATTATACTTAGACCTCTATGTTCAGAAGATGTAATGACTGCACGTTTTGCACATCTTCCACAGGAAGATCTTAAAAAAATTGTAGAAGATATTGCAAAACTAGGATTTGTAGATGCAATTTTCTTTGACTTAAGCAACAAACCCCCAGCAACTTTCGGTTGGGAATAAAACAAAGCCCCCTGCACTTCACTTCATTGTATGAAATGCAGGGGGCTTTTAGTTTCTAGAAATATCTTTAGGAAGATAAAGAACCTACGATTTCTGTAAGAAGAGGGATAAGCTGCTTCTTACGGGAAACAATATCTTTCATATAGTAAATATGCTCTGAGCGCTTTGGGAAATTCAAAAGAGATTCAAAACTCTGCTCACTTGCAATAAGCATGATTGAACTTAGTTTTGTAATATCTGTTACAAGAAGAGCATGGAACAGTTTTCCACCACTTTTGCGTTCAGATTCCAGCTGTTCAAGAAATTCCTTTTTACGTTCCATAATTTCAGTAGTACTATCAACTTCAATCTGGCTAACCGTATACGAAATCTTACCTTCTGTGTAATCTTTCATATCCTGATGTATTACTTCCAAAGAAGTTCGCCCACCAATATGGCTTCCGCTTTTTATGATATCATTTCCAAGTTCCTTTATGTCTAGCTCCGTAATGCTGCTAAGATACTCAGCAGTAGTAATATCAATATCAGTTACCGTAGCAGATTGAAGAATGAGCGTATCACTTAAAATACCGCTTAAAAGAAGAGCCGCAATATCTTTAGGAATTGAAACATGATTTTCATGGTAAAGATTCGCAATAATAGTAGACGTAGAACCTACAGGTCTGTTTATAAACGTTATCGGTGTTTTGGTGCTAAATGTACTTATCTTGTGATGATCTATAATTTCCTGAATTACATAATGTTCTATGCCTTCTACAGCCTGCTGAGGCTCATTATGGTCAACTAAAATCACCTGAATATTTGCTTCATGCAAAAGATCACTTTCACTGATTACACCAATGACTTTATAATTGTCATCAACTACAGGCAAACAGCGGCTTGTACTTTTTGTAAGTAACGGACGAATCTTTTGAACAGAATCGCTGGCATGAACAGGAAGAATATTTTTATCAGCCATAGCTGTTACGGGAGAAGAATATTCAATAAGAGTTGCAGTAGCTGCAGTACTATCGTGACCAGAAAGTATGGAAACATTATTTTTCTTTGCAAGTTCACGCAATTCTTTTTTTACAATATAGTCTCGTGTAATAATAAGAGCACGAACCCTAGCTTCTATACAAACTTTCTGAATATCCTCACGGTCACCAGTAATGACAACAATATTTTCACTTTTGTGTTCTTCCAAAAGCCTTTTGAAAGTCTCAACATCATCATCACCAATCATGATGCGGCAGTTAAAATAATCATCTGGCTCAAATTCTACGATAGGTGTAGCATTTAATGTTTTTTCTATCAAATGAAGACTTGCCAGAAATATATCACCGCGTTTAGGATTGAGCAGCTTGTAAGAATTAAGGGCAAATGCATTGTAATTCAACAATCCCTGATAAGTTCCGTCAACATTCACAATTGGAAGCACGGAAGAATTGGTACTTATCATTTTATCTACAGCTTTCCACAGAGAAACATTTTCATCTACAGAAACATATTTATCGCTCATATAATATTCAGTCTTTGGAACAAGATCTGGAATATATACAGGAGGCTCAACCTTAAATCTCTTAAAAATATATTCAGTTTGTGGGGCAAGATGACCAGCACGTGCCGCTACATATTCAGTTTTTCCCAACAGCTGCTTTAATCTTGCATAAGCTGTTGCCGCAACAACAGAATCAGTATCAGGATTGCGGTGTCCGATTATATAAACCTTATTTGTCATACGTATTTATTATAGCATAAAATGCTTTTAATTAATATGGTACAAAAATAATTTGCCTTTACAAAAAATATAGTATAAAATCAGTAGAATACATGTTATAACAACTGTGAAAACATGTATTGATAGAACTGATACAGAACTAGAGAGGTTTACATGAATTCCTTAACGGCATCTACGTATAATCCAGAGGATTTACCAGCAGCATTTATAAAGCAGTACGGTGAAACAGAAAACAGTGTGCAGGTTTATTCATCACCAGCACGTATCAACATTATTGGAGAACACATTGATTACAACGGAGGAAAGGTTTTTCCTGCAGCAATCAACAGATACCTTTATGTAGCAATACGTAAGCGCTCAGATTCTAAAATATTCTATAATGATGTACGTTTCCCAGGTTCTTACGAATTTGATATAAACGATAACTTTACATACGATAAAAAGAATGATTATGCAAATTATCTGAACGGAATCCTTTCCCAGCTTAAAGCAAAAGGTTATAAATTCCCATGTGGCTTTGAAGTTCTCATGGTCAGCAACATTCCAGCAGGTGGCGGAATTTCTTCATCATCAGCACTTGAATGTGGTTTTGCTTATGCTGTAAGCGAAACTTTTGGTTTTAACATTGACCGTATTGAAATTGCAAAATTAGGTCAGATGAGCGAACATAAGTTTATGAATGTAAACTGCGGTATCATGGATCAGTTTATAATTGCTACAGGAAAGAAAAATACAGCAATAGAGCTTGACTGTAACACACTTGAATATCAGTATGCTCCTCTTGAATTGGGTGATTACCGTTTTGTAGTTATGAACACAAACAAGCAGCGCCGTCTTGCAGACAGTAAATATAACGAACGTCGCGGCGAATGTGAAACAGCATTGAAAATTTTGCAGGATTCAGGCGTGAAAATTTCTGCATTGTGTGAGCTGACTCCTGCTGAATGGGAAAAATCAAAGGAAAAAATTACAGATGCAGTCATTCAGAAAAGAGCAAAGCACTGTATTTACGAAAATCAGCGTGTAAAAGATGCTGTTTCTGCATTAAAAGCTGGAAACCTTGAAAAACTGGGACAGCTTTTGAATGAATCACATTCCTCACTAAAAA
>CACXDK010000136.1 GCA_902766345.1 uncultured Spirochaetaceae bacterium
ATCTGTTTTTTCATTATGACGTGCAGCCAGTTTGTATACACCAGTAAAGCTTGATTCAGTTCCGCCTGTTACCATGTGTGTACCAACACCCCAGCTTGCAATTGGAGCATTCTGTGAAACCAATGTTTCAATAATTTCTTCTGTAAGTTCATTTGATACAGAAATGAATGCCTGTGGGAATCCTGCCTTATCAAGTTCCTTGCGAACTTCCTGTGTAAGATATGAAATGTCGCCAGAGTCAAGGCGAACACCAAAGTTATATCCTTTTTCTACAAGTTTGGCACCTGCCTTAATTGCGTTCTTAATTCCGCTCTTGAGAGTGTCGTAAGTATCAATAAGGAATACTGTTTTTTCAGGGTAGATTTTTGCATAAGCTTCAAAAGCTTCAAGCTCAGAAGGGAATGACATAATCCAAGAGTGTGCCATTGTTCCCATTACAGGAATGCCGTAAAGTTTTCCTGCAAGAGTGTTACTTGTTCCGGCAGCTCCACCAATGTAAGAGGCTCTTGTTGCACTCATTGCTCCATCTGGTCCCTGTGCACGGCGCAGACCGAATTCCATGATGCCGCCTTTTTTGCTTGCAAGCCATATTCTTGCTGTTTTTGTTGCAATAAGGCTCTGGAAGTTACAGTGATTAAGAACGAGTCCTTCGATAATCTGTGCTTCAATAAGATTTGCGTGGATGCGGACAAGTGGCTCCTGTGGGAAAATTATTGAACCTTCTTCAAAGGAGTATAAATCTCCCGTAAAATGAAAGTCTTTAAGATAGTCCAAAAAGCCTTGTTCAAAGATGCCCTGCTCTTTAAGGTATGCAATGTCGTCTTCTGTAAATCTGAAAGCTGTGAGGGAATCAAGAAGGGTTTCAATTCCTGCAAAAACGCTGAATCCGCCGTTAAAAGGGTTTCTTCTAAAGAACATGTCAAATACGACTTTCTGGTTCATATTCTGCTTCCAGTAGCCCTGTGCCATTGTCAGTTCATAGAAATCCGTAAAAAGTGCGCAGTTTATTGTGCTGTTTTCAATGTGGTTTTCCATAATTATCTCCATGGTGGTCAGGACGGTTTCTTTAGAGTGTGCAGACAGCATCTGCTGCAAACGCCGGCGTCCTTTGTTAAAAATATTGCTTATTATAGTATAGTTTTACATCATAAAAATCAATTACTTGGGCGTTTGCAGAATTTATATGTAAACCAGGCTCCTGCATAGCGTCCTACAAAACGGCTTGCTGCTGCCTGAAATTTCCAGTTGAATGCCATGATTGCATAAAGCTTTCCCTTTCTGGATTTCTTTAGGCAGTGTGCTACTGTTTTTTCTGGTGAAAGCCCGTGATGTACTTCTTTTCTTGCTCCCTTTGAGGCAACATTTGAAAATTCTGTGCTTACAGGTCCAGGACATAATGCTGTAACGGAAATGCCTTTATCTTTTAATTCTGCTGCAAGTGCCACTGTAAAACTTAATACATAGGCTTTTGTTGCTCCGTAAACGGCAAAATTGCCCAGAGGCAAAAATGATGCAAGACTTGCTGTATTAATTAAGCGTGAGCCTTTTTTGAGCCACGGTAATGCATAGCCTGCAATGCCTGTGAGTGCCGTACAGTTCACATCTACCATATTCATTTCTCGTTCTGTGTCTGTGTTTGCAAACTCTCCGTAAGTTCCAAAACCTGCATTATTTACAAGAACAGAAATCTGAAAATCCTGAGCAATGCTTTGATACTGTTCAAGCATTTTTTTTACGGCGAAAGCTCCGTCTTTTCCACTTAAATCAGCAGGGTATATTTTTACTTCTGGATAGAACTCTGGCTTTGAGTAAGCTGTTGCATCTTGCTCAATCATGTTTTTTGTTTCTTGCAAACGATCTTGTCTGCGGGCAATGAGCCATATTTCATCGGAAGCATATTCTGTTTTATTATGAAGCCTGAAATCTGCACTTTCTTTGCTAAGCTGACGTGCAAAACATACTCCAAGTCCACTTGAAGCACCTGTAACAATAATGATTTTTTTCATGCAGATAGTATATCAAATCTTTGTTGTAAAAAAAAGACTGATTGTTTATACTGGACGGGATGAATAAATGTTTTATTTCTTTTATCATTTCATTCTGTTTGCTTCATAATGCCTATGCGAATAAAGATCGTGATAGGGCAATAGAAGAGTATATTCGTTCTCTGCCTGTGCATCAGCAGCTTTCTCAGTTGTTTCTGGTAAATATACAGGGCGACTCCGATTATGTTCCTGTAGAATATGTATCACTGGAAAATTCTAGAGATTTGGTTCCTGTTGTTCCCGGAGGATGTCTTTTTTTTAACTATAATATTGCTTCTTCGGCAGAGGAGGTAATTAAATTTACTTCGTCCATAGCTTCATATTGTGAAAAGCATAAGATTGTCCGTCCGTATATTGCTGTTGATCAAGAGGGCGGCTATGTTAACCGCCTTAAGAATCTTACTGTACCGTTGCCTGCAAACCGCACTGTTGCACAAAAGTATTCTGCACAACAGGCTTTTAATTTGTATAATATGCAGGCTGTGCAGATGCATGCACTTGGTTTTGATATGAATCTTGCTCCTGTTGCAGAGCCTTTGACCGCAGATAATACCGATTTTTTAGATGACCGCTCTTATGGTGACCGTGTGAACACTGTGGTGTACAGCATTGCTTGTATCCGTGCATATCGACAGGGTGGCATACAGTGCATTGTAAAACATTTTCCTGGTAATACTAATATAGATCCCCATTCTGGGCTGCCTGAAATTTCTATGAGTAAGAATGCGGTTTATGAGCAGCTTCTTTTACCGTTTTTTCTTGTGTCTGCCGCAAATCCTTCTGGAATATTAATGTCGCATGCAAAAGTAAAAGAGTTTCTTGAGCCGACTTTTTCAAGGGCGCCTGAAAACATTCCTGCCTGTCTAAGTCGGTTCTGGTGTTCGGATGTGCTTCGTGATGCGTTTGGCTATGAAGGACTTATTCTTAGCGATGATATTTTTATGATGGCTTTGCAGGATAATGGATATCCGCCTGAAAAGGCTGCTGTAATGGCGTTAGATGCTGGTGTTGACATTATAATGTTAAGTGAAAAGAAATTTGTAAAGGTAATGGAAGTTCTTGCACGGGAATGTCGGAATAATCCTGCTTTTGCACAGAAAGTTTTTGAAGCAGAGAAAAAAGTTATTCAGTACAAGATTGAAGCGGGTATTCTTTCTTTACAGCAGGATGCTAGCGCTGATGGCAGGATTTGTGTTGTTGCGGTGAATCAACAGCAGCAGAGGGGAACGGAACAAAATAGACTTAGGCGTTTTGAAGAGGTCTGGCAATTCTATAGGGAGCAATTTAAATGAAACAGCGTGAAAAATTACAAGGAAAAGACGGCTTTGAAAGATACTATCATGAGCTTTATGGTGAGCGGTGGGAAAGTTTAAAGGCTTCGCTTCTTTCTGAAAGTGTTTATGTTAAGCTTGATTTTTCTGGTAGCCAGCAATATTTTCTTGATCCTGCAAGTGTGTGTGCAGCTTTATGTTTGCCTGTACGTAATGCCAGTAAGGTTTTGGATTTGTGTGCCGCACCAGGTGGAAAATCTCTTGTAATTGCAGGTAATCTTTCGGAAGATGCTGTTCTGTACAGCAATGAGCGCTCTGCTGAAAGAAAAATAAGGCTTTCTAAAGTGATTGCACAGACATTGCCCGAAAAACGTGCTGCAAAAGTTATTGTAAGCTGTAGTGATGGTGCAACCTGGTGCCGTCGGGAAACAGAAGCCTATGACTGCATTCTTCTTGATGCACCTTGTTCAAGCGAGCGGCACGTAATGTTGGATGAAAAATATCTTCGAGAGTGGTCTCCGTCTCGTACAAAACAGCTTGCAATAGAGCAGTGGGCTTTGCTTTCTTCGGCATGGTGGCTTTTGGTAAAAGGGGGATATCTGGTTTATTCAACTTGTGCTTTATCTGTAAAAGAAAATGATGATATTATTGCCCGTTTGTTAAAGAAATTTGATGATGTAAAACTTGTTGCTTTTGAAGAAATATCTGAAATTTTTTCAAAAAATAAGGCAGAATTTGATGGAAATATTGAAGAGAAAGAAGGTTGTGACGTTAAATTTGTGTTGAAAAGTGCTGAAAAAACAGAGTTTGGCTGGCATATTTTACCCGATTCTGCAAATGGTGCAGGACCTATCTTTTTTTGTGTACTACAGAAATTAAATGTTGCATAATGTTACTTTTTCAAATAAAATTATAATATAGATTGAATAAAGTTAAGAAGGTATCACAATGATGAATGATGAAACCAGGAATCAAAAACTTCAGCAGATTGCAACTCTTCGTGATAAATTAGGTCACATCAAAGATGTTGATATTCTTTTGGAAAACATCTTGTCCGCTGCCCGTGAAATTGTTAATGCAGATGCTGGATCTATTTATGAGTATAATGAAAGCGAAAATAAATTGAAAATCAAATACAGCCAAAATGATACGCTGCAGAGAAGGCTTGCTCCTGGTGAAAAGCTTCCGTATGTTTCATTTTCTCTTGTTGCAACTTCACATTCTATAGCTGGGTATACTACTTTGTATAAGAAAGCTGTTAATATTCCTGATGTATATAACATGGACGAATATCTTGATAAAGAAAAAACTGTTTTGCGTCCTTACAACTTTGACAGCTATAATGATGAAAATAACAATTATCATACAAAGTCAATTCTTTCTTTGCCGCTTATCATGACAAACGGTAAGGTTCTTGGTATTCTGCAGATTATTAATGCTCAGGATCCAGA
>CACXDK010000137.1 GCA_902766345.1 uncultured Spirochaetaceae bacterium
AGCAAAAGAAGCTTTGGCTTTTGTAAAGTTGCCATAAGCAAAGTTAAAGCCTGTCGCTGTCCACCAGAAAGCAAACCGACTTTTGCAGACATACGGTCTTCAAGTCCGAGCTCAAGCATGGCAAGCTGTTCGCGGAAACTGTCACGTTCCTTCTGAGTGATGCCCCACTTAAGTCCCCTACTCTTACCGCGTCTATATGCCATTGCAAGATTTTCCTGAATTTCCATGGAAGCGGCAGTTCCCATCATTGGATCCTGAAAAACCCTTCCAAGATATTTTGCACGCAAATGTTCTTTGTGCTCTGTAATATCTACTCCATCAAGAACAATAGAGCCAGAATCACATTCATATACACCAGCTATCAAATTTAAGAGGGTAGATTTTCCTGCACCGTTACCACCAATAACAGTAACAAAATCGCCATCATTCAAGGTAAGGCTTATATCTTTTAAAGCTTTACGTTCTGTAATAGTACCAGGATTAAAGGTTTTTGAAACATGACTTACAGTAAGCATTAGTTTTCGCCTCCTACTACAGTTTCTACAGATGTCTTATGCTTGTGTGAAAAGTTTTTCTTAAGCACAGGAACAGACAAGGCAACTGCAACCACGATTGCAGACAGAAGTTTTAAATCCTGTGTCTTCATGCCAAGCTGAAGAACAATAGCAATAATCAGTCGGTAGATTACAGAACCACAAACAACAGAAAGCAAATAATACCAGAAGGCAATACGCTTACCCATAATTACTTCACCAATGATAATAGAAGCAAGACCTATAACGATAGTACCAATCCCCATGCTTACATCACCAAAACGCTGCTGCTGCATTACAAGTGCACCAGAAAGAGCAACAAGACCGTTAGAAATCATAAGTGCAAGAATCTGCATATTATCAGTATTTACACCCTGAGCACGACTCATACGAGGATTGTCACCAGTAGAACGGATTGCACAACCAATTTCCGTACCAAAGAACCAGTACAGAATAGAAATTAATGCACCGCAAAACAGAACACCAGTTATGAGACTTGAAATTGAAGTTGCATTATCTTTAAAGATTTCTCCAAGATGAAGCCATTTGCTTATATAGTTCATGGAGGTCATATCTAAACGAGTAAGAGGCTTATTAGGACCTCCCATAATGTGCAGATTTATTGAATAGAGAGCAAGCATCATAAGGATACCTGCAAGGATTCCAGGGATTTTAAGTTTTGTTGTTAAAAGACCAGTTAAAAGCCCCGCAAAAGAACCTGCCAATATTGCTATAATCATAGCAGGGACAGGATTCCAGCCTGTTGCAATGAGGATTGCACATGTACATCCGCCAGTAGCAAAACTACCGTCAACCGTCATATCAGGAAAATCCAAAATCTTGAACGTAATGTAAACACCTAAAGCCATTACAGCCCAAAGAACCCCTTGAGAAACTGCACCAACCATGGCATTAGAAAATGAACCTATACTAAGAAATAACATAATGGAAGCATTATATCAAAGATTTTTATGACAGAAAAGAGGTACGGAAAAATAAAAAAACCGAAAGCACAAGCAAAAGCTCATTACTTTCGGTTCAAATAAATATGAACTATAATTTAGTCCAACAATTCTACAGGGATAGAAATTCCAAGGAGTTCAGCAGTATCTTTATTGTAAGAAAAATCACAAGTATTCAAATACTGAATAGGCATTTCAGCAGGCTTCTTGCCATTCTTCAAAATGTCAACAGCCATTACAGCAGTCTGCTTTCCAAGTTCATAATAGTTAATACCATAAGTAGCAAGACCACCCCCCTGTACCATTCCGTCTTCACCAACAATTACAGGAATCTTTGCTTCATTTGCAACCATTGAAACTGTTGCCATGCAGCTTGCAACCATATTATCAGTTGGAGTATAAATTGCATCTACCTTACCAACAAGGCTCTGAACCACCTGCTGAATTTCATTTGTGTTGGAAACAGTTGCATCAACATAAGACAAGCCAATCTTATCGCAAGCTTCTTTTGCAAGATTTACCTGAAAACGAGAATTCTCTTCGCTTGAACTGTAAAGCATTGCAACTTTTTTTGCATCAGGAATCAAACGCTTCAAAAGATCCATCTGAGCTGCACATGGAGTAAGGTCAGAAGTACCAGTTACGTTTGTTCCTGGCAATTTATTGCTATTTACAAGATGAGCTGTTTCTGGATCTGTAACAGCAGTTACAAGAACTGGGATTTCTGTAGTAAGGTTTGCTACAGCCTGAGCTGCAGGAGTTGCAATTGCAAGAATAAGGTCGTCACGATCAGAAACAAGTTTCTGTGCAATAGTAACACAGTTAGCCTGCTCGCCCTGAGCATTCTGATAATCAATCTTAATATTCTCACCGTCTATATAACCGGCATCTTTAAGCCCGTCAACAAAGCCCTGATATGAAGCATCAAGAGCAGGGTGCTCTACAAGCTGAACAATACCGATTTTTGTAACCTTCTTAGAATTACATCCTGTAAGAAGAGCCAAAGCTGCAACAGCAGCTGTAATGATTGATATAAATCTTTTCATTTTTTTCCTCACAATGAAATTATACGTTACTAAATATAGTAAAAAATAGATTTTTACACAATAAGAATTTTCAAGAAGTTTTCATGAATTGTGACAAAAAACAAACATCTTGTGTATATCTAAAGTATGAACAACTTAGAAATTGATTACATTACCAAACGATCTCATCCTGACATTCGGGAACTGACATTAAAAAATGGAATCGGATACCCAAGCGATTCTGAACTGATTATGCTTATGCTAGGCTCGGGTACTCAAAAAATACCCATTCAGGAACTTTCAAAAAAAGTGATTACTGCCATGAATAACAGCAATCAGGAAAATCTTATTCAAAACTTAAAAAGTATTGAAGGAATGGGAATCTCAAAAACGCTGGCGGTGGCAGCAGCTTTGGAACTTGGAAGAAGAAGAAATGCTTATCTAAAAGCTGTCATAAATAAGCCAAGCGACATCATACCTTACATTCAGCATTATGCAATGGAAAATAAGGAACATTTTATATGTGCTTCGCTAAACGGTGCGCATGAAATTATGCAAATAAGAGTTATCTCAATTGGAACAATAGATAAAACTTTAATACATCCAAGAGAGATTTTTTCAGATCCAGTAGCAGAACATGCATCTGCCGTAATATGCAGTCACAACCATCCTTTTGGACCATGCATACCAAGTGCGGCAGACATAGAAAGCACAAGAGCCATAAAGAATGCAGCCAACATACTTGGCATTGCATTTTTAGACCACATCATTCTTACGAAATCTGAGTATTTCAGTTTTTTGGAGCATGAAATGCTGTAAAAGAAACTGTTCAGTAGTCAAACAATAAAATATTCTATATAATTGATAAGGATTTTCTATGCTTTCAATTATAAAAGTCGCAATTGTAGCCGCTACTTTCCTCTTTATGTTTTTTGTTCTCTTTTTTGAAAGAAAGCAAGACAGGCGGCGTTTTGTATGGCTTTTGATTCTATACATTTTACCAGGCGTAGGAATTATCCTGTACATACTGTTTAGCGGACATGTTTTTACAGGAACAAGGAGAATGCAGGAAGTAAACACAACGGCAGATAACATCACTAAGCCGTTACGAGATTTACAGAAACGCATTTTAAGTGAAAA
>CACXDK010000138.1 GCA_902766345.1 uncultured Spirochaetaceae bacterium
AGAATTGCAAAAAGTTCCTGCAACAATAAAATCGCGCTGCCAGCAGTTTAATTTCCGTCTTGTTCCAATAGAAAAGGTAAAAGAGCAACTGGCTCTTGCTGCAAAAGATATTGGCATTAAAGCTGATGATGAAGCTTTGTATTGGATTGCAAGAGAATCCACAGGAAGTATGCGCGATGCCTACACTCTGTTTGATCAGGTTGCAGCTTTTAGCGATTCCGAAATTACTTACGATAAAATTCGAGACAAACTTGGTCTTGTTGGCGTTGACCGCCTTAATGAACTATTTGGTCTTTGCGTACAGAATAATAGTTCCGATGCCTTGCTTCGTCTTGATGAATATTTGCAGAACGGTGTAAGCATTGAACAGCTTATATCCAATTGTACTGATTATCTTAGAAGCCTGCTCCTTATAAAGAGTGGCATTACAAAAGAAGCTTTGCTTGGTCAGTCCTGCGAGCGTTTTTCTAAAACAGTTCTGGACGGATGGAATAGTGTTCAAATAGAGCGTGCTCTTGATATATTCCTTTCCTTGTACAGGGACATTCGTTATTCGCTTAGTCCCCGCTATGAGTTTGAGCTTGCTGTGAGCCGTTTGTGCTGGCTTTCGCAGTATGTTTCTTCGGCAGATGTGAAAAAGGCAATTGATGCCGTAAAACCTATGCTGTCTAAAGTTGCTTCTTCAAAAGAAGTTGAGGTGGCTGACGGAAATGCGGAGGTTTCGCCGACCCCTTTTCATGAGGGCGGAGCTGAGCCGCCTGATACAAGCAGCACAAACTTTGAAGATATCGGTAGCATAGTTGAAAATGTGCCGGTTGCTTCTGACGTTGTTACAGACAGCATTGATACTGTTGAAGATCCTTTGATGGATGTCCCAAGCTCAATTGAAGTGAACGTTGATACATCCAGTATAGATAATGTATTTAAGGCATTGATAGAAGAACTTTCAGTAGAAAATGCAATGCTTTCCAGTGCTGTTGCAAAAACGGCAAACTGGAAACAGGAAGAAAACAAAATTACAGCTACCATTGGAAGCCAGTTTGAACTTATGCAGCTGCGTAGTGGAGCTGCTTTAATTTCTGGTTTTCTTTCAAAAGTTTATGGCAAGATAATGGCATTTGAAGTGACCATTGAAGAACACAGAAGTGTTATGGAAGAAGAGTCTTTACCTGTGGAAGTGCAGATTTTGCGCGATACATTTAAAGGTTCTGTCATTAGTTTAAAATAGAAGATAGGAGAAAATAATATGATTAATCCATTGGAAATGCTTAAAGATTTAGGCGGCATGAAAGAGCAGTTGCAGAAAGCTCAGGAACAGCTTGGTACAATAACAGCTTCTGGTTCTTCTGGCGGAAACATGGTAACTGTAACTCTTAATGGAAAGTTTGAACTTGTAGATATAAAACTTGATCCTATATGTGTAGATAACAGAGATGTTCCTATGCTTCAAGATTTAATTCGTGCCGCACATCATGCTGCCATGGTTAATATTCAGGAGCAAATAAAATCTCAGCTTGGTCCTATGATGGCTGCAAGTGGTCTTTCGTTCCCTGGTCTGTAATTTATGAATGCTCTTGATGAAGTAACGGAAAGCTTTTCACGTCTGCCGGGAATAGGCAGAAAATCTGCGTCCCGCATTGCAAACTTTCTTTTGAGGGCAGACCCTCTTTTTATGCAGAGGTTTTCAAGCCAAATAGCTACTCTTCAACAGAAGATACGACCTTGCTCTGTGTGCGGGGCATGGACTGAAAATGAAGTGTGTTCTATTTGTTCCGATCAGAGCAGGGATCATTCTGTTATTTGTGTTGTTGAGCAACCGCAGGATGTTTCTACAATTGATAATGCGCATGAATTTCATGGCATGTTTCATGTTTTGGGCGGTGTTATTGCCCCGCTTGAAGGCATTGGTCCTGATCAACTTAGAATTCAGCAACTTCTGGACAGGGTTCAGAAAGAAAACGTAAAGGAAGTTATTATTGCTACAAATCCTACTGTTGAAGGCGATACAACTGCCCTTTATATTCAGCGGCTTCTTAAAGATTTTAACTGCGATGTAACGCGTCTTGCTAGCGGCATTCCTGCTGGCGGAGACCTTGAATATATAGATCGTCTTACTCTGGCTCGAAGCTTTAGGGGTAGGACAAAACTTTAAATTAATTTTTTCTTCTTACAACAAACTCGATTTTAGGCTGTGATTTGCGTATGTCGTTCTGTTTTTTGTATTTTTTATACAGAACTTCCTGAGCTCTCACAGCCTGTTCTTTTTTTAAAGGTTTGTTTTGCTTCCATGAACCATCTTTTTGTAAAGTGTGGCTGTGCGTGTTGTCCTGAAAATATAAAAACAGAGTGTCTTTTACATTCTTAAAGACATTTTTGTCTGTTATAGGAATCATCAGCTCAATGCGTCTGTCAAGATTTCGTTCCATCCAGTCAGCACTGCTTATGTACAGTTCTTCAGCACCACCGTTTCTAAAGTAGAATATGCGGCTGTGTTCAAGGTATCTGTCTATAATGCTTACTACGGTGATATTCTCGCTTTTTTTTGCCAATCCAGGTTTTAATGTGCAAATGCCACGTACATTAAGTTCAATTTTTACCCCCGCCTTAGAAGCTTTGTACAGCTCTTCTATTATTTCTTTGTGGCAAAGACTGTTCATTTTTGCAACGATGTGACCTGGATTTTCTGGTGTGCTCAAACTTATTTCACGCTCTATCATTTCAATAAGTTTTGATTTTAAACTTGTAGGAGCCATAAACATGTGGCTCATAGGTTTTACAATGCTGTAACCTGAAATAACATTAAAGAACATTTGTGCATCTGTTGCAATTTCATGGTTTGATGTAAGAATAGAAAGATCCTGATAAAGTTTTGCAGTTTTTGGGTTGTAGTTTCCTGTACTTACATGAAGATAGCGCCTCATTCCATCTGCTTCCCTACGGATTACAAGACATATTTTTGCATGAACTTTAAGATTTACAACACCGTAAATAACCGTTACCCCTGCGTTTTCCAATTCAGTAGACCAAGATATGTTCCGCTCTTCATCAAAACGAGCTTTTAATTCAATGAATACGGTAACAGCTTTTCCATTTTGCGAAGCTTCTTTTAGATATTTTATGATAGGGCTTTCATTTCCTGTTCTGTACAATGTAATTTTTATTGAAAGAACATTTTCATCACGTGCTGCATCTTTTATGAATTTTACGATTGGGTCATAGCTTTCATAAGGAACATTCAGCAATACATCTTTTTGCCGTAAAGTGTTCCAGTAAGTTTCTTCTTCAGGTAAATCTGGTGAAGGAAAATTTTTCCATTCTGGATACAGAAGATTTTGAACATCATCCAGTTCCGTAAGTGCAATAAGTTTACTTGGGTTTACAATGCCGTATACTTTATATACATCATCATCAGTAAGAGAAAGTTTTTCCTGAATGAAATTTAGCAATGTCTGACTTGTAGAAGTGCAAACCATGCGTACAGCAAATGAAGACTGCCTTTTTACAAGAATGTTTTTCATTGCCTGAATAAACTCTTTTGACTCTTCATCTACTGCCGAATCTGCATCCCTTACAATCTGAAACAACATGGTTTCTTTTACCATGTAACCAGGAAACAACTCTTTTCCGCAAACGGAAATAATGTCATCAAGAAGAGTGAATTGACGTGCAGTATCATTTACAGGCAGCCATATAATGCGGTCTATGTTTGCTGGCAACTGTACAAGTGCAATAGGATGATCATCCGCTGGCTGCATTATATCATTCTTTATTTTGTGTACACCACTCATTTGTTCCAGAATAAAGGAGGCATACGTTTCCATGTTTTTTATCATTGGAAAAGGAGTGCTGTCTGTACGTAGTGGCGTAAGCACCTGTGCAATATTATGACGGAAATAGCTTTCAATGTATGCTTTCTGCGATGTTGTGTAGCTTTTTGCATCTATGTAAGAAATGCCTTCCTGTGCAAGCGCAGGCAAAATCTCATTTTTAAGAATGTCATATTGAATGTCTGTAAGCTGGTGACATCTCTTGGAAATTTTCTTTAGCAAAGAGCGTTGCTGAGTTTTCTGCCTTTTGACAGAGGCAATGCGTACTTGAAAGAATTCATCAAAGTTGCTGGAAACAATGCCAATAAACCTAAGGCGCTCCAGTAATGGAATTTCTTTTCTGGAAGCTTCATTTAGTACGCGTGCATTGAATTCTATCCAGCTGAGTTCTCTGTTAATAAAATCCGTTTCTTCCATTCTTATATCCTCTGTCTGATTTGCTAGACTATTACGAGTGAGTAACCGAATACATTTTCAAACAAGTCACCTTTTTCTGCA
>CACXDK010000139.1 GCA_902766345.1 uncultured Spirochaetaceae bacterium
CCGACTTTGTACAGATTATGATCTTTTACATCAGCAATGCTTACATTTTCAGTCTTCTGATTAAAAAATTTAACCGCAGAAACAAAAAATCCTTCAGTAGCAACAAGTTCCCCATTTTTTACATAGGGTGCACTTCCCTGCTCTATTGTCAGATAATCTTTTATTATAAAATTTGTACCTGACTGAAAAGAAATCTTATGCCCGTCTTTTTCCATAAGACCAGACAAAGAAAGAGGATCCCAATATACAGTAATTCCAGCTTCAGCGGCTCTCTTTGACAGATTTATTTCTGAATTTTCAGCTGCAGACAAAGGCAACAATGAGAATATCATCAAAATAAGCGCAAGACCTATTTTCCTTATCATCTATTCTCAGAACCTCCATCTTTTGCCCTTGCAACTTTATCATTGTAATACAGTATTCCCTGAATTCCACCACGCAAAAGATCCTGCATAAAAACTTTTGTCTTTAACTCAGGATGGAAAGGACGTATAGAATCAAACAGCTGCAAAGTATGCTCTATCGTTCTATAATTATAATCCTTGCTAGAACACTCCTTAAGTTTATCGGCAAAAGGCTTACCACTTCCAAATACAAAATCTAATACAGAAAGGTTTTCTCGAATAACAGGACTAGTTTTTACCAACTCATCAATGGCATTAGTAACCTCATCACTTACAGTAAAAGCATCTGGAGGAAAATCTTCCTCACAAATCTTGCTTTTCCCGTCTAAAAAGTCCCTTGTAGCAGAACCTTCTTCACCATCAGCATTCAAAATAACAACAATGTTGGAAACGGCACGTTCAGCTGCCTGTACTGCAAAATCGTAAGATTCAGAAACAGCAATTACATTTCCGCATTTTTCTACATTGTTTCTTGGAAAATCAACCTCATCACCCACGCCAACTCTTGGAAGCACATTCTTTACAAATGGAACGCCTATGATACTTTCAGTACCGTACACGTCAGAAACCTCTCCAGGAATAGAAATCCAAGCTCGTTCTGCACTTGTTTTTGTACAAGGCACCTCATATACCTCAAAAGGACAATCTTTTATGTCAACAGCAACACGCCTTTTCAGAAGTTCATCAGGCTCTTTTCCAAGAGCAATAAGTAAAGCTTGCTTTGTAAGGTTCAAATCAGAAGCATAAGGGAATGTCCAGCCAGACATGTATCCACCAGAAAGACGGGCTGCAATTTCACCAATCATAGGACCATTTTTAGTCAACTTTATATCAGCTTTTGCAACACCAGCAGTAAGACCAAGCGCATGAATTCCTTCTGCAAAAGTCTTTATAAGAGCTTTTCTGTCAGATTCAGAAACAATCGTAGACATTGTATGTCCCATCTCAATGAAATATGGTGGATAATAAATATGTCTGTCAGCAAAGCCTGATATGGTAAGAGTACCGTTATATACAACGGAATCAATAGAAAACTCAGGGCCTTCCATATAATCTTCAAGAATAGCAGTACCTGTTCTAGAATAGCGCACAGCTTCTTCTACAGAAAACAAAAATTCCTTTTCATTTCGTATAAGTCTGCAACCTCTTGCACCCATATTGTCAACAGGCTTAACAACTTTAGGAAACTGCATTTCAGAAAGAACACCTGGTTTTAAGTAAGAAACAATATCATTCCTAATAATTTTACAGAAATCAGGCGAAGGAACACCAGCTTTTCTAAAACATTCCCGCATCCGAGTTTTATTACTTGCATTTAATGCAGCTTCCAGTGAATGAGAGACAAATCCGCATTTTTCGGCAACATAAGATACAGAAGCAGAAAAATCAGTTCCAGCGGTAAATACACCAGCAAGTTTATCTTTTACATAAAGAGCAAGGGCTGCAAGAGCTTTGGTATCTTTCAAGTCTACAGGTTCAAACCAATCTGCAAACTTGGCACATACAGCCTTTGGATTTGCGTCTACTACAAGAGTCTTATAGCCAAGTTCTTTAGCAGCTTCAATAGAAGGACGCTGCATAAGTCCAGCACCCAAAATAAGCACATATTTTTCACTCATATATTCACCTTCCTGCAATAAACCTCAAATGTATCGCCCAACTTAAAAGTACGGCTGGCAAATTTCAACAAACCAAATTCCAACGATTTTTCTTTCAAATTCTTTTTCTTTGCAGATGGGAATCGTTCTGGATGAATTCCAGTTGAAACAATCTGCACCACCTCAAATCCATATTTTTTAAGTATAGAAGCAGTTCTTGCTGGTTCCCACAAAGTATAGTGATCACATGGACTCTGCTCAAAAAAGCTCTGCGTATTATACCGTGCACTCACACCAGAAGCTGATGGAGTACTAAATGCAAAAATACCACCTACCTTTACTATTTTGGATATAGCAGAAAGAACAGAATCTACATCCTGAAAATGCTCAATAACAAACCACATACTAACAGCATCAAACTGCTCTACTCCAAATTCAGCAGATACATCAATAGCAGGAAATGTAGAACATACAGCAGGATACTGCAGATTAGTCTTAACATAATTTATGGCATCTTCTGACACATCTGTACCAAATACCTGCCAGCCAGAATCGTTTGCTGCATCAAGAAAAGGACCTAATGCACAACCAATATCAAAAACTGTAGGAGTTACAGAAGAATGTCTATGATGATGGCGATAGATTCTATCAATATTGCTTATTCTTCTAACGCACTGAGCCTTTATGGCTGCAAAATCATCTTCATACGTTTTACCGTACTGTTTTTTATAGTCATCATAAAAATAATCATGATTATATACAGTCTGTTCAGAATCCACAGTCCAACTCATGTAAAGCATTCCGCATTTCCTACACCTACGGAAAGTATGCTCTGCGGTACGTGCTACTACAGGGTTCTTCTGTTTATCATCCTCACTGTCTTTTTCATTACAGCACACAGGACACTTCAATGCATGTCCATGAGACAGAATGCCAATAAAATCTGCCAAATCAAGCTTTTTTTCATCACTAAAAACTTCATTTACAGACGGATATAGACTTTCTGGCTTTTCAAGAACTTTTTCAAAGCTCTTTTTACTAACGCTGTCTGCATTAATACATACAAATCCATATTTTTTTGCAAGCTGTTCATGTAAAGACGTGGTTCCTAAAAGAATAACGGCACAACCTGCGGCTGCAGCTTCAAATGCAGTAAATCCATAATGAGTTACAACAAGATCATACTCATAAAGTTTATCTTTTAAATTCGGAATTGAACTTACAGTAGTAATATTTGCTACATCAACAGATGCATCCGTAACAGCAGTTACAGAAAAACCACACTCAGCAAGAGCAGTTGCAGCAGGAACAGCAAGTCCCGCAGGATCTTCACCCCCAAGCACTACTACAGCAGTTTTTAAAATCCCAGTTTTATCACTTACAATCTTTTTATTCTTACCAACCTCAATAAAACCAGGCTGCGTTAAATTAACATACCTGTCATTGTTTATCGACGGAATAACATCCAAAATGTAATCAATACAATTTTCCTGCTCCAAAGCACCTTCATCCAATGCAACAACAGGGCATTTTGACGAAAGCTCATGCAAAAAAGCAGATGGCGTATTAAAATTATCCAAAACAGCAAGATTATACAGCTCAGCATGTTCAATAGACTGCACAACCTGAAAGTCATACAGACCTTTTTCTTTTGCCATAGCAACCAAGTCATCACACTGCGCTAAACTTGCATCAGAAGGAATAAGAATATCTGCACCAGTTTTTACTGCTATATCCAGACAACGACGTAAATGCCCAGTACCATGACCTTTCACAGTACTAGGAATGAGCAGCATAGGATACTTTACTGCACTATTATCCAAAGCTTCAACAATCTGCTGTACAGTATAAGGTTCTTTAACCAAATTCTTTCCAGAAATACAGCGCACAACTGCCCGAGCCCTGCGGTAATCACCATATATATCAATAGTAGTACGAAGCTCTGGATAGTAAAATTCTTTTGGAGCTTTTACAAAAACAGAATTAAAAGCATCTTTATGGTTATACAAAGCAGGTCCAACATGCTCATGATCATAAGGAAGGTTTGTTGCCTGAGCAGCCTTTAAAAGAGAATGTGCATCAAACAGTTCAACCCCAGAACCATGAGGAAGTCCAGTCCAAGTAATATAGTCAATCTGTCCGTTAGCACTTCTGTCTTTATATTCATCAAGCAAAGCCTGTGCAGCTTCATAAAACAAAAAAGGATTATCCGCAGTAGCCCTAATAACAACATCAGCTTTAGAAAGTTCTATAACTTTGCAAAAGCGGTCAAGAACATCTTCTTTTGAACCTGCAAAAAACTCATAACCATATTTTTTTGCATAAGGCTCTAATTCAGGACCACTTTCCGTATCTACAGCAAGGTAATATTTATCCACCTTGACTTTTTTCATGGCTAGCAAAACCCATTCAAGAACACATTTTCCACCAAGTGGCAACAAGGCTTTTCTAGGTAAACGTGTAGAAGACAGACGGCACTGAATAATCAAAACAGTACGTTTCTTTTTTCTATCGAACAGATTCATAAATCTCATTTTAATTCTCCAAGCTCATTCCAATGTTCTGTAAGTGTTACGGCATCCATCTTAAAACGGTACATGTTGTCTTTTACCCAGGCACGAATTTGATTAAACAATTTTCCAGATTCGCTAAAACCGCAGGCACTATGATTTTTAAATGAAAAAAAGGAAATTCGTTTTATTTCACAGTGATCATTCTTAAATACAGGCAGAAGATTTTTTAAATAAAATTTCTGCGATGAATAATCAGAAGTTTTATCTTCTGTAAAGCTTTCTGAATCATACGTCAATGAAAACGCAGATGAAAGAAAAACTTTTTCGCCCCACAGCCAGGCCCTGAAAAACAAATCAAGTTTCTGCCAATAGGCAGATTCAATAGAAGGATCAAATCCTCCAAGTTGAAGAAATTTCTTTGTGTCGTAAAAACCTGTTAAATCGAGCGGATATAAAGTTGCAGCCTTATCTACCACTCCAAGTGATGAGTCTACTTCAAAAGAATTCTTTTTAATACTAGGCGTAAAGCGGACTGGCAACAACTGCTGATCAGACGTTAAAAGTCTAGGACCTACACAAAAGCAGTTAAATTCTATCAGCTTTTTAGCAAGAACAGTTGAAAATTTAAATCCATCAATACATAAATCCTCATGAATTATAAGCACATAAGGACTTTTTATTTCCGTCATTCCTAAATTCAACAGCTCGCCTTTTGTACAGCTTTCCAATACACAGATAAACTTAACCATAGGAAATTCCTGTGACAGTTTTTCTGTATTCTTAGACTTACTGTAAGTTTCAATGCTTATTACCTGTTCAAAACCGCAGGCAAGAATGTTTTTAAATACACGGCTTCTATACTGATTGCTAGCCCTGTTAATAACAAGACAGGCAACAGGCATAACGATTTTACTTATAGGTTCAATGCCACCCAATGAAGTGTGGTTTATCTTTTTAATACTAGAAGTTGAAAGTGTAGTATTCATCACAGGCACCACATTTTTCGCTATAATTGCCATGAATATGCTCATTCACAAGAGAAACTGACTTTTTCCAGATATTTTCAATACCATCTGCAAAAACATTACCAATAAAATTATCAAGAATATATTCCCTGCACAATGGAACATTTCCATCAGGCAGAATAAACATATCCCTTTTTATGTGCCAGCACGGACATCTTTTTATAGGAGTCAGGTCGGCAGGCTTTTCATCGCTCAACAGTCCACAAAAATGATCATATTTCTGAATTATCAGATTTCCCTTTGAAGGAGATTCTTTATCATGGTAAAAGCGGTAAAACGATTCCAGCTCGTCCTCGTTTGTATGCATGCGCAAGAGCTGAGGATAAACACAGCCAGGGAAAAAGTTTTCCAGTATTTTTACAGCTTCCTGAGCAGATTTCAACCCATCTTTCTTATGAATTTCAAGATATTTCTGTTCCGTAAAGGCATCTACATTTACAATCCACATTACAGAAGGATTTCCATTAATTCTATTACCAGCTTCCTTTGATATTTCAGCAATCTTTTTTGCAAGAACTAAAGACACAAAACTACCATCGGTTTCAATAAGAAC
>CACXDK010000140.1 GCA_902766345.1 uncultured Spirochaetaceae bacterium
GATTCTAAGAATGAATCAAAATGTAGATTTTTATTTACTGTTTATTCAAAAACAGAGTCATATAAATATCATGTAGACAATATTTCTTTGGTCATAAATGGTGAAGAGCATGATATAAATGAATATCAGATTGACTATTATCCTTATGACAAAGAAACTTATACGGCATTTAATAAGAATTCTAAGGACTCTGATTATTATTGGTCAAATTATCATTTGGGATATTTTACATTTCCAACGCCAAAAGACAAAGAAGTTGAATTTAAAGTAACTGTTTCTGATTTCAATCTAGCTAAATATACTTTTACTTATAAATATTCAATAAAATTTACGTTTGACTTATTTATAAGTAAAGTATGAAGACTTTTGTGATTTTCGGAGATAAGGACAATTAATTATCAATCAGTCCTTGAATAAATCTTTCATGGTGATGGTATTGATGAAATCACCGAAATATTCGTTATAAGTTAGACCGTAGGTGGTAATTAATGTTCCGTGCACAACAGACTTTTTGGGAATCATTGTGCTTAAAAGATTTTGACGTTTAATAAGAGTTTCATGATAATCCTTATTAACTGAAAATTCTTCGCTGTAGAATTTCATTTCACACATATTTACTACATTGTCGTTTCGTGAAATAAGTAAATCTATCTGAGCTCCTTTTTCACCAGTTTCGTCTGGGCGTTTTGACCAGGCAGAATGAGTAGTAATGACTCCGCTGATTCCAAGTGCACTCTTAATCTGTTTGATATGATTAAAGCATACGTTCTCAAATGCAAATCCTCTCCAGCTGTTAATTTGGTTTGATGTAACGTTAGGCTGCCAGAAGGCTGAATCCAGCGATTCTTTATCATTTACAAATTTAAGCCAGAACTTACAAAAAGAATCTACAAGTTTGTAATGAGTTTCTCGTTTACCAAATCCGAAAGGAACATATTCAATAACAAAGTCGCTTGCAATAAGAGCTTTAAGATATTTTGAAAGATGCCCGCTATCTGTTATCTTCAATTTCTCAACAATTTCTTTTCGTGTGTAACCCGCGTTCAGCTGGCTCAAAAGATTTACAATTGATTTCATTATTTCAGGATTAGAAAAACCTGATTCGAAAAGCCGATTGTATTCATCCTTTAGTTTTGCTTTTGAAACAAAAAGAAGTTTATCGACGTTTTGAGCAAGACTTAAGCCGCGTTCAAAATATCCGAGATAAAACGGAATACCGCCGAAGATCATATAGCTTTGAACTATGTCGTAATCGGAAATGACGAGATTATTGGATTTGAAGAATTCCTTGCATTCAGCAAGGGTAAATGGTTCCAGCTTTAGTTCATGAGTGACCCTGTTATAAAGACCTCCATGATTATCTATGAGTTTGTCGAGAATCCAGGAATTTGCACTTCCACAAACTACAACCATGATATTTGAGCGGTGGCATGCCCAGGTATTCCAGAAGCCTTCAAAGGCAGTGATAAAACCTGAGCCATGAGTATCGAGCCATGGAAGTTCATCAAGAAAAACAACCTGACGTTCTCCGTTATCTTTTGACTGTAGAAGCTGCTCTAGCATAAAGAATGCTTCGAGCCAAGATTGAGGTCTGTGAGACTTTTGCATTCCGTGAAGTTGAAGTGAAAAATAAAAGTGTTCTAACTGTTTTTTTAGGCTACTACCTTCTGGAGATCCTTCTTCTACAGGAGACAAGCCTGCATGACGGAATGTGATTCTATTCTTGAAAGTTTCATCAACGAGGTATGTCTTGCCGACACGTCTACGACCATATATGGCAACCAGTTCTGCTTTACCTGAGTTAAAAATATTATTCAATTCCTGAGTTTCTTGTTTTCTACCGACCATAAAACCATTATAAACACGATATTTTGGTCGGTCAAGTGTTAAAATATAGTGTTCACCGACCGAAAAAAACTAAATTTTATTGTATAAATTTGATTCAGGGGAAAAGTGTGTGCTTCTATAATAAAAGTAGACACAGAGGGACTAAAAAATTCGTTTGAGATGATATAATAAACGAAGAAAAAGCACGTTCCTTAAAATAATATAATTTTTTACTTTACGAGGGGGTGTAAGTGTGTTATGATTAAAGGTATGAAAACACAAAAAATCGGTGGAAAAATTTTTAATGACAAGTCTATTCGTTCAGAATGGAATGAAGAGGAACGGGATTGGTACTATTGTGTAACCGATGTCGTAACATTTTTTAAGGATAATAGCGATACTGATGATTATATAAAGAAGCTCAGAAAACGCGATACATCCCTTAGCACAGTATGGGAAGACCTGATAGTTCTTCTTCCTGTAGAAACACCAGGTGGTGTTCAGAAAGCTAAGTTCGCAAATACTGCCAATATGCTGCGCATCCTGTTCTCTGTAAACTCAGAAAAAGCTAATGCATTTAAGATGTGGCTGGCTCAGACTGGTGCTCAGATGATTGCTGAGGATAAAAATATTTCAATGGCAGGTCTGTTTAAGGATTTCTCTGTACAGAAAATAAGCCAGCGTGCAAAGGCTCTGGCTAAACTTAGAGAAAAGGCTGAGGCTGCTAAAGCTAAGGCTGCAAAAACAGAAGCAAAGACTAAGGCTGGAGCAAAAGGCAAGGCTAAGACTACTGCAAAGGCAAAAACTGCTGGAAAAAAAGCTTCTGCAACAAAAACAGCAGCCAAAAAGACTGCTGGAAAAAAGAAGACAACTAAGAAATAAATTTGTAGCAAAATAAATTTAAGGCTGCCTGGCTGCTGTAAGCATTACAGTTTGTCGGCAGCCTTTATTATTGCATTGTATATGTCATAAAATGCAAGGTTTGTGCTTCTTGCTAAAGTAGCAACGCTTTCATATTCTGGATAATATCTTTTTTTGTCGCCGATTTGCACGCATTTTACCTGGGCGGTGCCAAATTCTGTTTGAATCTCCATTACTTTACGTTGAAGGGTAGCACGGTCTGCCTTGAATTTTCGCATGCCTATAGTGGTTGTGTTCTTAAAGATAATCTGTTCCATATCTGGACAGGTCTTTTCGGTGCAGATTACGTTTAAGACCCAGGCAGGTCTGTTCTTTTTCATGTAGCATGGGGTGTAGAATACGTCTCTTGCTCCTGCGGCAAATAATTCTTCCATTACAAAGCCTAAATTTTCGCCAGTACAGTCATCAATGTTTGTTTCTATTTTTATGATGCTGTCGCCATCTGCGTTATTTTCGCAAGATTGTTCGTTAATAATCATTGCCCTAAGAATGCTTGGATGCTCATAAGTGCGTTTGCCTGCTCCCATTCCAGAGCGGACTATGGTAATGCCTTTAGGCAATGAGCCTGATGTACGGACTGCTGCTACAAAGGCTGCTCCTGTAGGGGTAATGAATTCTCCTTTTGCAGAAGAAAGCTCTATGGGCAGGGAATATTCCTGTGCAATGTTTGCTACTGCTGGAACAGGTACGGGCAGAATGCCGTGCTGGCAGCGGATTGTTCCACAGCCTTCAAACATTCTTGGTACATAAACCTTCTGTATATCAAGGCTGTCAAAGCAGACTGCCATTGCAATTACGTCTACTATTGAATCTACTGCGCCTACTTCATGAAAATGAACTTGTTCTACGGGAATGCCGTGTGCCTTAGATTCTGCTTTTGCAATTATGGAAAATATAGATAGGGCAAGTGTTTTTGCCTTGTCGGTCATTTGTGTTGACTGAATTATCTGTGTAATTTCGCTCATTCCACGATGGGTGTGGGCATGGTGGTGTTCGTGCTCATGCTCGTGTGTGTGTTCGTGACTATGCTCATGGTCGTGGTGATGTGTATGTTCGTGTTCGTGAGAGTGTTCGTGTTCATGCCCAAAAAGATATTCCATATCATGATCATGATTTTCGTCTTCGAGAATTACTGCAAAATCACAGCAATCAATGCCATTTTTCTTAACACGAGAAATTTCTGTTTTAAACGTAAGCGGAATTGAATCCAGTGCAGTTTGAAGTGCCTTTTTGTCTGCCCCTGCGTCAATAAGAGCTGCTACAGTCATGTCGCCGCTAATTCCACCTGCACATTCTAAATAAAGTGATTGTTTCATTGTCTGTTCCCCTGTACTGCAAGGCGGTTAATCATTACCGCGTTATATCCTGCACCGTAACCATTATCTATATTAACTACGGATATGCCGTTTGCACATGAGTTGAGCATGGCAAGCAGTGCTGAAAGTCCTGAAAAATTAGCTCC
>CACXDK010000141.1 GCA_902766345.1 uncultured Spirochaetaceae bacterium
CAATCAATCCCTGCAGCAGGAATAACAGTCAGCTATAAACCTTCAGATTTTAAGATATTAAAGACTTTTTTATTATTGCAATCTGAAAAAATGGAGCAAAACACAACTCCAACATGGGACAGACATTATTCTTATATACACATTCCAATCTTAAATCTGGAACTTTGGATAAATGAAACCTTTTTTGTATTCTGTTTTATACTATTTTCCTTTTTTATAATATTCTTCATAAGTTTCAGTTCATTTTCCAGAACTCAAAAAAACATTGCCATTCTGAAAGATTTGTTCAGAACCTGGTATATGATTCCTTTTTTAATTATTGCAACAACCTTTGTCCTTCAACAGACTCAACAGTTTTTTTTGTCTATAACAGATAATCCAATACTTTTAATTGGTTATAAAATAATATCAAGTTTTATAATATTCAACATATTATTTATACTGCAAATACGTTTTTCCTTCAATGTGTCTTATAACGTAAGTAAATACGCAATCATAATAATTGCAGCTGCTAATATTTTCCTATTTTGTGGAATTGATTTATCATTTTTATTCTTATTTTTCTTTGAATTCTGTGTCTGCTACATAGCCTGTAAAACAAGTACGATTTTCTCCATATTCATCTCATTCATATTAATGCTTTCTCCATTTGTTCCAAGTTCCTTAAACTTCATATCAGCTTCAAACTATCAAGCCTTGCTACGTTTTGCCTCTCCAGGATGGTCGGGAAACTTTTTAATTGCCTGCATTATATTTCCTTTTGAAATTCAATGGCAAAGACTTCTTATCATATTAAAAAGACGCATGAAGCATTTTATACCAGCTGTAATTTGTCTGTTAATTATAGACTGTGTATTCATTTACATGTTCTTTTCAGGCATATTGATTCATTCATTTTTCTCAGAGCGAATACAAAATCCAATAAACAGAAGTCTCAATTTTGAAGTACATGATGAAGAAAATTATATAGATTTATCTGCCACTAATGAAGATTTTCTAGATTTCAACATTCACAGATTAACACTAAAAGCAAAAGAAAATGTTACGGTAATACGCTATGACATAAGCATTGAGTCAGATGATATAATACCACTGTATGAATGTAACTATGAATATGTCGTTCTAGGTAAAAATAAGATTTTCGTACAAATACCCGATTATCCTCAATCAGACGTAACACTAATCTATTCAAGTGACAATGATATTGAACAGATGATAACCGTTACAACTTACATAGAAACCCCAGATAAGCAATTCATAAAAGAATCAGATACGATAATGATGACTTTACAAAAGTAAAGCATACAGCCGAAAAAAAGATAATGCAAAAAGTTTATTTTCATGTTGATTTAGATTCCTTTTTTGCCTCTGTAGAACAATTGGATAATCCAGAATATAGAAACAAACCTGTTGTAGTCGGAGGATTACCAGGAGACAGAAGAGCTGTAGTTTCAACAGCTTCTTATGAAGCAAGAAAATACGGCATTCATTCTGCAATGCCATTATCAAAAGCCGTACAGCTGTGCCCACATGCCATTTTTCTTAGGGGACGACATAAAAGATACCATGAACTGTCATCTATAATTATGGATATTCTGTCCAACTACTCTCCAGATGTAATACAAATGTCTATAGATGAAGCATTTTTAGACATGACTGGTACAGAACGTCTATTCGGAACTCCTGAACAAGCAGCCATGCAAATAAAAAAAGATGTAAAAGAAAAAACAGGTCTAACAATAAGCATTGGCATTGCAGGAACAATGTATGTTGCTAAAATTGCGTCTGGATACAGAAAACCAGATGGCATGACATATATAAAAAATGGAGAAGAAGAAAACTTCATGCTTTCGCTTCCATTGGAAAAAGTCTGGGGCATAGGTTCTAAAACCTTACAGCGTTTATTAAACTCAGGAATAAAAACCCCCTCTGACATTCACAGCAAGTCAATAAGCTATTTAACAACATTATTTGGAGATAATACAGGACTATTTTTATATAATGCCGTAAGAGGCAATAAAAGCATGACCTTCGGAGAAGAAGCAAAAAATCATTCTATAAGTGCAGAAAGAACATTTGATTACGACTTAACGGATATATATATAATAGAAACTGCAATATTTGAAATAATACAGCTGGTATCATACAGAATGTATAAGGAAAATGTTTACACAAATACAATTTCAATAAAGATAAGATACGAAGATTTTTCAACAGTTTCAATACAGGAAACAACAAATTTTCCAATAAAAAATGCTGATCAAATGTTTGAAATATGCAAAAAACTGTTCCACAAAAAATATAAACCTGGTACAGGCATAAGACTCTTAGGAATTGCGTGTGAAAAAGTTAAAGAGAATGGCAGTTCCATGCAGGAAAGCCTTTTTTCTTTTGAAGAAGAAAAAAAGACCAAAATGGAAGCTGCCGTGTACAAATTAAAAGACAAGCACCCTGAAATCAACATTCAAAGAGCTCGTCTTTTAGAAAAGTCTAAGGACCAATAGTTTACAAATATTTCTACTGAAGTGGAGAGAAATAGCCAGTTTCATCTCTTCCAGAACGATTCAAAAGATATGCCTGAATTTCTACTGGCAGATATTTTATTCCATACTCTGTAGCTAAAGATGAAGTATATGTCAGCTGATACAAACCTGACGGTATAGAAAGAATATCGTCTATTACAGAAGAAAGTCCTTCTGGTCTGTAAACGTAATATGAATAGCCAGTCGTATTATTTTCAATATACGAAATTTCACCAGCAGGAGCTTTATTCTGCAGTAAAACAGTATTATACGAAACAGCATTGTTATTCATGAATGTCGTTAAATCAGACAAACTATACTTTGTAAATGCGTCCTGACCTACAGTTCCAGCAGTAATATAAATTACTGCACGTTTCTTTTCACCATTTATAAGGCTGTTTGCAGCAAGTCTTAATCCTAAATCTACAGGTGCATTGTCTGTGTATTCAGACTTTAATGCCCTTACTGAAAAATCAGACAAATCCAAAGGATTACCCTTAAATTCTACAACAGGAGCATTACCCAAGCCAATTATCTGAACTCTACCTTTGTTCTGCATAGAAGCAGAAATTTCCCTTACAGTTGCATTTACCTGATCTTCAAAATCCTTCATTTCATACGATCTGTCAATCAAGAAGGTAACATCAAGAGTTTCATTATTATTTGCAGCTCCAACCAACTCCATATTAGAAACAGGTCTTTTATCTTCTGTTATAAGGAAGTTAGTCTTTGTCAAACCGACAATAGGCTGTCTTTTTCTGTTTTCAACTTTTACTTCAAGTGTTACAGTTGGGAACTTATCAGCATTTACACGCTCAATCTGAACAAAGAAACCGCCTACAAGTTCTGTCATCTTTGACATAATGTAAATTTCATTTGCCTTAAAATCTGTAACAATTATGTTTCCATTATAATCAGGTACGGCACTTGTAATGCTGCTACCTGCACTACCTGTAGTTGCATTTTCATAAACAGCACCTGTTACAGTGTCTATTGTAAGAACCTTATTTAAATCCGCAACAATAAGAAAATCGCCCCATTTCTTAATGCTTTCTGGTCTTTTAAGCTTCTTTTCTTCAACAAGAATTCCCATATAGTTGCCAGCACGGTCAAATTCATAAACTGCACCTTTTACACTATCTGCAACAAAAATTCTGTCATTAACACATGCTATTCCTGTAGGAGACTTAAAACCTTCAAAAGAATCAGCCTTTGCACCAAACGAAAGAAGTCCATTTCCATCAGGATCAAATACAACTACACGTGCATTTCCAAAATCTGTAGCATAAACATTTCCGTAGCTATCTTCTGTAATGTACTGTGGTCCAATCAATTCCCCTTCACCGCGACCTTTCTTGCCAAAGTACTTTATGAACTTGCCCTTCTGGTCAAACAATGAAAGACGGTCTCCAGCACTTTCGCTAACCAAAAGATTTCCATTTTTTAGGCGGATAATATCCATAGGACGATCAAGACCGTTTAAAGGACCTCGAATGCGATCCTGAACAACCCCATTCACATTGAAACGTACAATTTCATTTGTTGAATAAGCTGCAACCCAAATAGAGCCATCTTTATTTGGAAGAACAGAAACAGGCTGGCTGTAAATAAGAGCATTTCCATTTACATTTGGAAAAGCTCCAGCTTCTGTATAACGCTGTGAAAAACTATAATCGCCTTCTGTAATACGTCTGTCACCAACAATTTCTATCTTGTTCTGAAGCAAGAGACCTCCCCATCCCTGCTCCCTTGCAAAATTCCACTGCTGTAAAGCCGAGCCTTCAATACCAGACATATAATAAGCCTTACCAAGCCATTCCAAAATGCGATTTTCACCAGGAAGATATGATAAAGCTTTTTCAAATTCCAATATACTTTCGTTATAGTTTCCCTGATAGAAACTCTGTACGCCTCTGCGGAATTCTTCTTCTGCAAAACCAGAATTTGCAGAACGCATAGTATCTTCTTCTGTACGCACAGTATCTTGAAGATTTATTTGAGCAAAACCACCTAACGAAATTGATAATGCAATAACAAATCCTAATAACTTTTTCATTGTTCTTCCTCCTGCAAAACTAATTTCAGATGTTCGTCAATCAGCTTATTAGAAGGATTTTTCTGTTTAGCCAGCTGAAGATATTTTTTTGATTCCCCATACAGTCCCATTTTATAATATACCCATCCAAGGCTATCCAGGCATGCAGGACTGTCAGGAGCTATTGCAATAGCCTTCTGGCAGTAACTTAATGCCCGAGCCAAATCTCTTTCTTCGTTGGCAAGAACATATCCCAAGCCATTTAATGCTGTAGGATTTTCGCCATCTTCCGCAAGAGATTTATTATAATATTCTATGCATTTTTCTACATTATCTTCTTCCCATGCAATGAATGCAAGAGATGCATACACAGAAGCTTTTTTATATCCTAAGTCAAGAAGTTGTTTTAATTCAAAATCGGCAAGCTTTCTTCTACCTGTTGTACAATAAATTACAGCAAGAAGATATCTGCACTGCAACACCCGCTGCAAATCAAGATCCGATGCCATTTCTCCTTCTGCAGTTACAACCTGTTCCAAATACAAAAGAGCATCATCATAACGCTCTAACTTTGAATAGCAAAGTCCTACATAGTATGCAACTTCAACAGGATTTACATCATCAGTTGATATAGAGAGAAAACTAGTCAAAGCATCTGCATAATTTTTTTCATTAAATAAAGCGATGCCCTCACTCAAGCTATTAGATTCATCCATGCCGAAACCCCAGTTTTACAAAACAAATTGACTAGTACTTTTAGCACATAGGCTCTTATCAGCGACAGGCTCCGCAAAAACAGAAGATATTGCAATATATCCATTGCGTACAAGAAGACAATCATTATAATCATCTCCCGCAAAAGGTACTTCCATTCCACCTGTACAGGTACTATATAGATTTTCGTCATTTTTTCTAATGATATTTACTTTATCATTATATAATCTTTTAGAAAGACTAGCGAATTTTACACCAGCATAAGAAAAATTTGACGGGGCATTAATATTTAGAAAGTTTTTGTCAGTACAATATTCTATTAAGGAATTTAAATTTTTCGCAACAAACTCGGCAAGGGCCTTATAATTAAAAAACTCACCTTCATCAGAAACTTTAGGCTCAACACTTAATGCAATTGCAGGAATTCCATAAATAACAGCCTGCTTGGCTGCTGCACAAGTTCCAGAATACAGAATATCTGTTCCTAAATTGCCATATTTATTAATGCCAGAAAGTACAACATCAGGTTTAGACGGAAATAAATCAGTTTTTAACGCACATATAATACAGTCTGTAGGAGTGCCGTCAAGAGTATATTCATATTGTGCCTTATTTTTAATTGCAAGCTGTTCATTCATTATTATGCATGACGAAGCC
>CACXDK010000142.1 GCA_902766345.1 uncultured Spirochaetaceae bacterium
CATTACAATCTTAAAGGTCTTTTTTACGCGGTCATACTGACGTGCACCATAGTTGTAGCCCCAGATTGGCTGTGCACCACCTGCAAGGCCAATGACAATAACCATAAGGATACCGAACACTTTCATTGTAACACCGAGTGCACTGATTGGAATGTCTGCACCGTATTTGCTTATTGCTCCGTATTCTCTCATGATATTATTCTGTACTGCCATGACAATAACAAGAACAATCTGAGAAATAAAGCTTGAAATTCCAAGTTTGAGAACTGGTGAAAGGCTTGAAACTGATTTTTTTACATCATCCTTTGAAATTTTTACAGACTTCAAATGTGTCATGTAAATTATGTTGATGATGGCATTCGCAATCTGTCCGACTATTGTTGCAATAGCGGCCCCTTTTACACCCATATTGAATACAAAAATAAGAATTGGGTCTCCGATTATGTTTAAGATACAGCCTGTCAAAAGACCAGCCATGCTGTATTTTGGAGAACCATCTGCACGGATTATGCTGGAATATCCTGCACAGATTGTACAGAATGGAATTCCTAGTGTGATAATTCTTCCGTAATCCATTGCATAAGGAAGAATTGCTTCTGTTGCTCCAAAAAGAAGACAGAGTGGTTTTAGGAAAATAAAATAAACGGCTGCAATGATAATTCCAGCGATGATGCTTGAAATTAAACCTGCTGCTGTTCCTTGAGCTGCTTTTCGTCCTTCCTTTTTACCGAGCATAAGGCTCATGTAGCTGGCTGTTCCGTCTCCAATTAAAAGAGCGAATGCCATTGCAAATGTTGTAAGAGGAAAAATGACGTTTGTTGCGCCGTTTCCTAAGTATCCTACGCCCTGACCAATAAAAATCTGGTCAATTATGTTGTAAAGGGCATTTACTAAAAGTGATGCAATGCCTGGTATTGAGAACTTAACAAGAAGAGTTCCGATTTTTTCTGTTCCAAGAATATTTGTATGCTGTTTTGATTGTTCCATGGTTTCCTCGAATTGAATTGCTACAAGTTTACTGATTTTAGTTAAGAAACGCAAGTAAACCCCATATATAATTTTTTATTGACGGATATTCAGTATGTGGGATATAATAAGATAGGGATAGAATTTGCTTTCTAAAACGGTCTGTTTTTAGGGAGCGTTCAAGAACATTTCATATAAATAAAAGTTATAGGGGTGGATAAAAAAATGAGTGACGAAATTGAAAATGTAGACGAAAGTACTTTTGTTGACAACAGCTTTTTTACAGGAACAGACGAAACAAGCGAGCAGAATTCAGAAACTGGTGTTAATTTTACCGAGCAGTTTTCTCCAAAACAGATTGGCTCAATTGCAAAATACACAGAACCTGTTGGCGGAAACAGTCCTTTGGAAACTGTTGTGCAGATGTTTAAGGAAGATGAAAACCTTAAAGTCATTCCTGTAGAGGAAATGGATCATGTTATTGGTTTTATAGACCGTAAGGTTGTATCTGATATTTCAGATTCTGTTTGGAAAAAAATTACTGCAGGAAACGTTATTGATTATACGCAGCGCGTAAATGTAATTTTAAATGCTCATGATTTTATAGAAAAGACTCTTCAAAAAGTTTCAGATATCAATAGACAGTATGGAATTGTTTACTTCCCTGTTTTTAATAATAACAACTTTTTCGGAATGGTTTCTCTTGATGACTTCCTTGATCGTATTGCAGAAATTCGTGAGCAGGATTTGACAAAGGCAGCCGTCATTCAGACAAGCTTTTTCCCACATGATGATATTATATCAAAACTTCCTTATCGCTTTCATGCATGGAACAGAATGGCAAATACTCTTGGTGGAGATATCTATCAGATTTATCAGTTTTCTGAGGGAAAAAGCCTTATTGCCTGTTGTGATGTTTCGGGCAAGAATGTTGCAGCCTCTCTTTTGACTATTGCTGTAGGTTCCTTCTTTAATACAATGTATGCATCTAAGAATCAGGAAAAAAATCCTGTAAAATTCATTTCAATGCTGGATTCATTCCTGCAGCGTGTGGTTCCTTCTGGCAATTTTATTACGGCAGTTTTCTGTTATGTAGATAAAGATAATGGTAAGCTGTGTATATTTAATTGTGGTCATACAACTACTTACTTAATTTCAAAAGATGAAACTGATGGGCAGAAGCGCAAGATTGCTTCTATTGATCCAAAACTTCCTCCTCTTGGAATGGGGGTTGTTTCAGAACAGCTTCTTGCTTCTCTTACAGAAAAGGATGGTTCAAAGCGTCCGTATGTAGCATTTAATCTTGCTCATGGAATGCATCTTAACATGTATTCTGACGGATTTACAGATATGAAGAATGACAGCGATCAGCGTTTTGAAGACGACAACGCTAAAGCTGTGTTCCAGAAGATGTACGACTTGAATGATGATGAAATAATCTTCCATATAGAAGATACTGTAACAAACTGGATTGGCAAGACAATGCTTCCAGATGATGTAACAGTTTTGGATGTACGCTTCTAAAATGGAAGCCGCTCTTTATTTGATTCCTGTTACACTTGGGGAAACTCCAGTGGAACAGGTTCTTCCGTCTTACAATCATGATGTAATCATATCAATCCGCCATTTTATTGTGGAGAACATTCGTTCTGCACGGCGGTTTCTAAAAAAAGTAGATAAATCAATTGATATAGATACTCTTACTTTTTATGAACTTAGTGAACATACTGATGTTACTCAGATTGGTTCATACCTTGCTCCATTGGAAAAAGGAGACCCTATGGGGGTAATTTCAGAAGCGGGATGTCCTGCCGTAGCTGATCCTGGTGCTGATGTTGTACGCATGGCACAGCAAAAAAATCTTAAGGTTGTTCCTTTGGTTGGACCTTCTTCTATTATTATGGCTGTGATGGGTAGCGGATTTAACGGTCAAAGTTTTGCTTTTAATGGATATCTTCCTGTAAAAGACAATGAGCGTGCTTCTAAAATACGTCAGTTGGAAAATCGTGCCTGGAATGAAAATCAGACGCAGCTTTTTATTGAAGCTCCGTATCGCAATTTAAAGATGTTCAGCACAATATTGTCATCCTGTCGTAAAGATACAAAATTGTGTGTTGCTGCTGGCATAACTTGTGAAGGCGAATATATTCATACACATACGATTGCGGAATGGAAAAAGCTGCCTGAACCTGAAATTAATAAGGTGCCTGCAATTTTTCTGCTGTACCGAGGATAAATAAATGAGTTGCATTATTCTGATGGGAATAAAACATTGCGGAAAAAGTACTCAAGGAAGATTGCTTTCTGAAAAGTTGTCTGTACCGTTTTTTGATACAGATAAAATCATAGAAGATGAACTGGGCATGACTGCCAGAGAAATTTATGCTACATCGGGAGAAGAAGCTTTTAAGAATGCCGAGGTTCAGGCATGTTCTTCTGTTGCCGAAAAGATTAATGCTTTGTCTTCTGATTCAGTGCCAAAAGCTGTAATTGCAACTGGCGGTGGTGTTTGTAATAATCAAAAGGCTATAGAAGTGTTACATTCATTGGGGAAATTTGTATTTCTTGTAGCTCAGGAAAAGATTGCTGCAGATAGAATTGTTAGAGAAGCAACTGTTTCTGAGGATGGAAAATTAAGTAATCTTCCTGCTTATATAGCAAAGAAAAACCCCGACACCATGGATGATGTCAGGGCTTTATTTCATGAGTTCTATGAAGAACGTGTTAAAATTTATTCTAAACTTGCTGATGTTTGCGTGCGTATGGATAATGCTCCAAAGTACGTGAACATGCAACGAATTATTGCTGCCGTTAAATTTTAGCAGCATCCTCCAGAGCATCCGCCACCACAACCACCGTCGCAGTCGCATTCACTGCCACAGCCGCCGCAACCGCATCCGCCTCCAACCAATCCAGAAGACAGCTCATCTTCTGTAGCATCTCTTACATCTACAATTTCAATGTCAAAGTGCAGGTTCTTACCAGCTAGCTCGTGGTTTGCATCTACTGTTATTGTTTCTGGAGAAACCTTTTTTACTATAACAATCTGCATTCCTGCAGGACCTTCTGCCTGAAATGCCATGCCTTCCTGAATTTCAATGGAATCGTCAAACTGATCTCTTGGAACTTCTGCAACGAGATCTTTATTGTATTCACCATAACCATCTTTTGCAGTTAAATCTACATTCAACTTATCACCAGGATTTTTACCAGTTAGCTGTTCTTCAAGTTTTGCAAGAAGATAATTTCTTCCGTGTACGTATTCGAGTGGCTGACCATCTGATGAAGAGTCAATAACAGCTCCATCATCGCCTTTCAGAATATAATGAATTGAAACAACTTTGTCTTTTTCGATTGTCATTACTTATTGCTCCTGTACAACTTCTGCGATTTCAGGACATGTTTCTTTTAGGTAGCGCTCAATTCCCATTTTTAATGTCATTATTGCCATTGGGCATGAACCGCATGCACCTGTAAGTCTCAGGTGGACTTTATTGTCTGAATCAATCTCAATGAATTCCATATCACCGCCATCAGCGTTCAACTGTGGACGAAAAGCCTCTAGGACTTCCTTTACTTTTGCTACAAGAGCTTCATCTGCCATACATATCCTCTTTTTCTAGTACTTTTGATTAAGATACAAAGTTTTCAATCTTTTTGCAATGTATTTATTGCATAATATTTTGTATTGTTTGAGAGTAGGGGATGTCATAATATAAAATACCGTACATTATGGCAGCTGCCAGCACTTTTCTTCCGTATTCTCTTGTTTCAGAGTATGGGAGTGTTTCCAAAAACAGATCTTTCGCAATGGATGTGCCAAATTCTTTTTCTGCATTTTTCACCCACCTTCGTACGGTTGTAATGCCACCGTTATAGGCAAAAAGTGCTAGAATCTTAGAACCATCCAGCCTGCGTATCATTTCTTCCAGATAGAATGTACCAAACTGAATGTTTGTGTCGCTGTCATTTAAATCGTACGATGTCTTTTTTAATTTTTTAGCAATGTCACCAGCTGTAAGTTCCATTAACTGTGTCAGACCTACAGCTGCAGCAGAACTTTTTGCTACTGAATCAAAATAACTTTCGCTTCGAATGAGTGCATACATCAGAGGTTCTTCTATGCCGTATTCTTTACAATATTTGGAAACACTTAGAGTAAAGTCCTGTGGAAAGGTAAGCCTTATAAGCTGATCCGACATAGAAGTTTCGCTTTTATTGAATTTTTTTGAAGCTATTCTAAGACTTTGAACATAATATGCAGGATTGCTGCTTCCGCAATTTTTTAGGAATAAAGCAATTTTTTCAGTACAATCAAGGCTGATTTTATCTGCACAAGCTGTCCATTCTTCATATATCTTTTCGGGGAATCCAAACTCTGCATACCCAATTAAGAGTTTTTCAGCCTCTGAATCTGCAGTGAAATCATTATCTTTACTCAAAATGTTCATAGAGTCCAATACTTTTTCATCACTGACAGATAGCTGATTAGCAGCAAGCATTCTGTAATAGATATTTGTTCCACTATCCATTGCTACATTCAGCATATCCGTACAGGCTTCTTCTGGTGAAAGGGCATTGAGTGTGATAAATCCTTCCTGAATAAGTCTTGCAGCTACATAGTTGAATTTTGCTGTAGTTTCTTTTGTAGCATAGTTTCTTAAGATTTTTGCAACTTTGTAATAATCTTTCCAACTGTGTTCACTTATTAGTTTTACAGAAAGGCTATCAAAAAAGTCATCAAAATATGAAGGATCATGCCATGTTTCTTTATATTTTTCTAAATATTCAATGGTTTGTGCAGAAGAAAGTTTTAGACTTGTGCTTAAAAAATACCAAAGCGCATTATCATATTTGTCATCGGTAGAAGCTTCCTTCATTGCCATTGTCAGAAATTCAAGGGCTTTCTGAGTATTGTTTTCAGATTTATCAAGTGCTTTTTCATACATGCGCCCTGCATAAAAATGAATGTAAAACAGGCTTTCTTCGGAAAGCCCTTTTTTTTCTAGTGAAAGAAACTTTTCAGCATTTTCTTTGTACTGTGCTGAACCATAAAACAGGATTTTTCCAAAGTCGCTCAATAATATTGGCGTAAAAAATTTTTCATTTTCCAAAAAAGGCTGAATGCGTTCAAATGCTGCACCATAATTTCTGATGTATGCTAGGCTTCTTAGCGTAATGATTGCAGGGCTTTTTTCTACTTCGCAGAATAGTTGATATTGTTCCCGTGAGAAAGCCCTTGTAGTACACCATTTGTAATAATTCTGCTGAAAAGATGTATCGTTCTTTATGTGTAAAGATGAACAACGGTAATAAGCAAGTTCATTATTGCATTCTGTTAAATCAATATCTTCAGTTGCCGTAATTACTTGTGCATACTCTCTGTTTGCATATAATTCTTTGCAAAGCCTTAGAAGAGACGCTTCATCTTGATAGATTTCATAGAGAGAAAAACATTCTTTGATTCTGTTATCTACAGAACCTAGTGTAGTCAGCATTTCTCGTGATTTTCTTGCAATGAGTTCCGAACTTTTTTTTGAACTGCGCTTGAATTCTCTTATGGCTGTAGTTTCATCTCCCAGCTGTAAATCACGCAAGCCCATAAAATATGAAGCATCTGAGCCATATTTTTTTTGAAGAGTGTTGTCTTGTGTGCAGCTTGCTGAAAAAATCAGCAGACTGCACATGAGCATTCCCAGTAACGACCTTTGCTTCATTAATCCTCAATCATTACTCAGCTGGAATCAGAATTACAGAACCAGCTTTAATGTAGTTAGGATTTTTGAGGTGATTGTATTCCGCAAGATATGTGTATCGCCATGGATTTTTATAGTAGGCATTTGAAATATCCCACAATGTATCACCCCATACAACAGTATACTTTGTGTCAGGCAGTTTTGTTGCAGGTTTTGCAGGCTTTTCTGGCACAACCTGAGATGGTACTGTTGCAATAACAATCTCATTTTCTTTTGCTGTAACAGGTTCTTTTACGACAGCAGGTTCCTTAGCAGGAGCTGTGTCTTTTTCAGGTTTTGTTTCCTGTTTAGCAGAAGTTTCTGCAATAGCAGGTGTTGTTACAGTTTCAGCTGTAGTCTCATTAGATGCAATTGCATTTGTTTCTGTGTCAGTAGAATCTTCTTTGTTTGTTTTTTCAGTTTTCTGTGCAATAGCCTGAGCTCTTGTAATTAAGTTCATGTTTGTAGGAAGAACAAAGAGTAAAAGCAGGCTCATGAGACATATTAATGCACATACAAGGCAGATAACGACAGGCACTTTTGACTGTCGCTTGCTTTCTGAATAATCATCGTATCCAGAAGAAGATTTACCTTCAAGAGTTTCTTTGTCATACAAATCACTGAACATGTTCTGAGGTGTTATTACAGGCTCATCTTTGTCTAAGTTTGGAAGAACAAAGTCTGTATTTGTTTCTTCTTCATCAAAATTAGGTACTGTGAAATCTGTATTGTCTGCATCCTCTTCAAAATCAGGCAACTCAAATGCTGGGAAGTCTTCTTTTGAGTCAAATCCAAGTGGCTCAACAATTCTTTCGTTTGCATTTGTTGTATCATTGAAGTCTGGCAATTCAAATATGCTGTCGTTCTGATTATCTATATTACCAAAATCTGGCAAATCAAGTGCTGCGTCGTTATTTTTGTTTGTATCTTCTGCAAAATCTGGTAAATCAAGTGCAGTATCATTACTTGTAGCTGTATCTTCTGCAAAGTCTGGCAAATCAAATGCAGTTTCTTCTGGCAGAGTTCTGTCTATTGTTTCATTTGTCTCATTAGAAACAGGCTCTTCAAAAGATGTCAGCTCATCTGAAACTGTTTCATCAATAGAAGGCATTTCAGAAGGCTCTTCAACAGCAGGAGCTTCTTCAACTGTAGTTTCTTCGCTAGCAGTTGCTACTTCTTCCGATTCAGGCTGGTCAAAACCAGACAAATCAAATGGATTCTTAAATGTATCATCTGGGAATTTGTCTTCGGCAGGAGCTTCAACCTGTGTTTCTTCTGCAGTAGTTTTGAAAGCTTCTGGTAATTCAAAATCTTCATTAGCTGTATTAGATTCTTCAGTTGTATTAGTTTCTTCCTGAGGAGCATCGAAATCTGGCAAATCCAATGCAACGTCTTCAACGGCAGGTTCTTCAAGAGCTGGCTGTTCTGCTTCTATTGTTTCTTCTGCTATGGTTTCATCAGTTACGGCAGGAGCTTCCTCTACAACAGGTTCCTCAAAGTCTGGCAAATCAAGAACCGCTTCTTCCGCAGCTGGTTCTTCTAGTACTGTCTCAGGTTCTTCCTTAAGTTCTTTCTTTACAGGAGCTTCTTCTTCAGGAGAAACAAAATTTGCTAAATCAAAAGAATTATCATCCTTTTTAGAAGCTGCAATATCGTCAAAAGCAAAATCTTCACTGTTGGGAGCTGGACCTAGCACTTCACTTTCCTCCGTTTCTGGCGTATCAATTTTATCCAAATCTTCGACGTCTTGTTTTGTAATTGCAAAAGGGTTGGAATCTGTTTCTTCGTCTTTTGGATCTGATATGGAATTCAAAATCTCTTCAAACGACATATCTTTATCTTCTGGAGACTCTTTCTTAGGTTCATTAAAAATCTCTTCAAAAGGTTTTGCATCTTCTTCCGTAGGCTCAAGATTGAAATTTGCAGGCATACTCCGTTCCTCAGGAGTTCTTGAAACTAGAGATACATTTTTTACGCTTTCAAGACCTGTTTCTGGGTCATTAATTCGTGCATTAAGCTTGTTGTCTGCATCAAGCTCAATATCCAGCGTTAAACTAGGCTCTCCGTTCCCATGAGGATTCATATTTGTTATTTCAAGAGTATCAACATATTCTGCGTCATCCATTGAGCCAGATTTTGACCTGTACAAATCAACATGTACGGTAGTCTGATTATCCTTTACCGTTGTAAGAGCAAGATTCTTTTTTTCCGGTTTACCATCTTCCAGAATAGGGTAAAATGAACCGTCGGCAAGTTTTATTCCAATAGATTCCATGAAGCTTCCTTTTATAGATGATTTTCTTCTCTATATAATTAAGAACTATATCAGAAAATAATTCTTTTATCCACAGAAGAAGTCATATATTCTGAAGATTAATATTCGTATGAATAAGATGTCATAGCCTTAAGTTCGTTCAATGTGTCTCCAAATTTCTTTGCGACATCATATTCCTTTGTTGCAGTAATATTTCCTCTGTCGTCATATTCATAGAATTCACGCTTTGTAATTTCGTTAGCCATATTGTATGTCTGAATTTCAGAAACAAGACCATTCTTTCCATAGCGGTATACAATCTTTTCATCAGACTTATTATCTTCAGTTGTTACAGTAATGAGAGATGTGTTTCCATTTTCATTGTAGGTGTAAACTTCTTTCTTTTCAAAAGAACCGTCACCAAAGTATTCATTTACTTCTTCTGGCTTTCCGTTTGCATTAAGCTTTGAAATGATGCGGGAAAGAAGCATACCATCTTTATCATAGTAAGATTCTGTCTTTTTACCGCCTTCATAAGTGTAAATTGTCTTACCAGTTAATTCATTAGTTGCATTGTATTCTGTTTCTGACAGAATTCTTCCGTCAGAAGTGTATTCTGTCTCTGTTCTGTGCATAAGGACATCTTTTGCATCATAGAAATTTGCTACAGTTCTTTTTCCAGCAGCATTATATTCAAATGCAATTCTGTCAACGAGAGTGTTCTGAGTATCATAACTCAAAGTTTCTGTCTCTTTTCCAGCAGCGTTATATACATGTACATATTTAAAAGCCTGAGAGCGATAATATTCTCCAAACTTTGAAACAATAATGTAATTTGTTTTTGTGTATGTACTTACTTTTCCTTTTGGAACAAAATTTAAGGTATCAAATGCAAATGCTGTTGAAGCAGCGAGTGCAACTGCAGCAGCAGAGATAAGCAATCTTTTTATATTCATAAATTCCTCCACCTATAATACTTCTAGAAATATCGGCATTATAAAAGTAAAGATAAACAAATTTAGAGCTTTTAGGGCATTTGACCACGCATGTCTTCTTTGTTATTATTGCTTTTTGTGGGGTAAAAACATGCTTGTTACGGTAAATAATTGTAATGTTCAGGACAGATCAAGAATTCTTCTTCCTCGTGTAGATTGGTGTATGAAGCCTGGTGAAGCTTGGCTTGTAACAGGTGCAAATGGAAGCGGAAAGTCTCATTTTATTCATGCTCTTGCAGGCAAACTTTCCTTTGTTCCTAATGAAAATGACAGAGTTTCGGGGGAAGTTCCGCTGTATACATCGGTATTCAAAGACTCAGTTTCCATTGTTTCGCTGGAAAGTGCGGCTGCCTTAATAGAAGAAGAGCGCGAACGCGATGAAAGCGAGATTATGGATAAAGAAGATATAGGCCGCACTGGTCGCCAGTACATTTGCGAAGTGCTTGGCGGTTCTTCTAAAAAGGGTGCTCCACTTCCTCCTATTGCTTCCCGTCTTGAAACAATGCCTCAAATAAAGCTTTGCGGTGTAGAAAAGATTTTGGACAGAGGACTTCGTTACATGTCCACAGGCGAGATCCGCCGCACTCTTTTGTGCCGTGCCCTTCTTTCTGGCTGTAAGCTTTTAATTTTAAGCGACCCTTTTGCAGGCTTAGATGCAGAATCCAGACGCATTTTGCTTGAATTCTTTGATACTATGGTGCAAAAACAGCTTTCTGCAAAAGAAGTTGACTCTACATTCCCTAGAATTATTTTAAGCATGGAACGCTTTCATGAAATTCCTTCTGGCATAAATAGGGTACTTGAATTTTCAAACATGAAGGTTTCCTTTTGCGGAGAACGCTCAGAATATGAAGCCGTTGTTCAAAAACGCAATGAAGAGAAATCTGCAAAAATGCAGGCTGAAAAAGAAGCGTTCCTTGCAGAATTAAAGAAAATACGGGATGAAAGTGATGTTCTTGTTAATGACATCTATTCCGATTCTGTGCCAGACAGTCTTATTAGCTTTGAAAAAGTAAATGTTGGATGGGGTGACCATCAGGTTCTGGTAGATTTAGATTGGGAAGTGAAGAAAGGTGTTCACTGGCTTTTGCGTGGTCCTAACGGTTCTGGAAAAACAACCATTTTGGAACTTATAACTGGCGATAATATGCAGGTGTTCCGCGAAAATATAAAGCTTTTTGGACGCAGAAGAGGCTCTGGCGAGACAATATGGGACATCAAGCGTAATCTTGGAATTGTAAGCTACCGCCTTCATGTTGAGTACAGAATGGTTGGCGGAACCGATTTACAGAGTGTGATTATAAGCGGCTTTCATGACAGCATTGGCTTGTATGAAGCTGCAACAGATTTTGAAGTTTCTAC
>CACXDK010000143.1 GCA_902766345.1 uncultured Spirochaetaceae bacterium
ATTTTGAAAAAAAAGATTATACTGCACTATACAAAGTGTCTAAAAACGGAAAAGTAATAAAAGTTAAAAATTTTAAATCCAAAATAATACAAAAAAACAAGGGAGTCACTTATTGCGACTCCCAGGTTGAGGAGAACCCCATGACTAAACATGGCAGTTCTCCATGTACAAGTATATCACAGAAAAATATTAAGTCAACATCAAAAACTTCTATTTTTAAGAAAAAAATAACAAAAAATGAAATAGCAGATAAAATTTCTGATTTACTAAAACAAAACCATAATGATACAAAGAAATCAAATGTAAATCATAAACCAAATGACTGGGACATGAACTAATAAAAATGATATAATTTAAATAAAATATGGTATAAGTATATGCCACTTATTTAATTTTTATAATAAAGAAATATAAAGGAGGTTTTTATGACTGAATCATATACATTATATCATAAAACCGTACCTGTCCTGAAATTCCTTGTGAATGAAAAAGGATATGTTACAGAAATTCAAGAAATCATTAATGAAAAACATGTTCCAGTACAATTTCTTGAAAATGGAAAACTTAACACCTCTGATAATTATTATGCATTAATTGATAAAATGCTTATATGGATGGCATCAAGAAACATACCTCAAAGCCGAAAAAATTTACCCGAAATACTTTCTGCCTTTGGTACAAATTCAACAGACGAACTTGCAAAAAAAGCCTTTTACATGAGTCTATCCGACCACTACTGGGCAGTTCCATCAGAAATAAATGCTGACTGGAGTAAGCTTAACTTCTTTGAAAATGATTTCTCTGATGATACAGGAAGCATCCTTTTAGGTAACAGACTTCCATCCTTAAAGAAAATCAACTTTCATACCCCAAACAGTACATCTCAAGGTGAACTTGCAAAAGCATGGAAAATAATAGGAAATGAAAGAATCTTAATAAAGGGCGGAAGCAGTCCATTCCAGCAGGAACCTCTTAACGAAGTTCTTGCCTCTGAAATATTTAACCGCTTAAAAATTCCTTCCGTAAAATACTGGATTGCCTTACATAAAAATAAACCTTATAGCCTCTGTAAAAACTTCCTTGATAAAAATCATGAACTTATTACTGCAGGAGAATTATGCGAGGATTTAAAGGATTTTGTAACAGGAAAAGTAGATTATGATAAATTTAAAGACCGATGCACTAAAATGAATACAGGATATAATGAAATTTTTATCGGAAAAATGTTTCTTGTGGACTGTCTTATTGCAAACTCCGACAGACATCTGAATAATTTCGGCTTTATACGGAATGCTGACACATTGGAATGGGAAGGACTTGCTCCTGTATATGATTCGGGAAACTCAATGTTTAAAGACCTCTCACTATATGAGCTTAAAGAGCAATTTAATTTGAAATCAATTTCTTCCAGCTCAAAACCATTTGCCTCAATTCATGAAATACAGCTATCTATGCTTCCAATGAAAGAAGTATACAGAAACACTGATCTTACCGTTCTTAACGGAATAGAAAACTTTTACAGAAAAATCCTTGAAGAAAATAGTTCTCCTGATTTCATCTCTGAGGAAAGAAAAGATATTCTTGCTAATATACTAAAACAAAGACTTGAACTTATAAAGGATTTAGCAGTTAATAAAAAAGAAGCAATTTTCCTTAATGACAAAAAAAATCCTTCTTCCTGCAAGAAAAATGATGAAATAGCAGACCAAATTTCTGATTTACTAAAACAAAATCATAATGACATAAAGAAACCAAATGTAAATCATAAACCAAATGACTGGGACATGAATTGATAAAAATAAAAGAAATAATTGGAAAAAATGCCAGATTTACGGTAAAATATTTTCATTCAAAAATGTATAAAATATACACGGAGGTTTAAATTATGAAAAACATCTTTGATTTCTTCTCATCAATATGGTTTGACCTTATTTCGATGGGAGTAATAATTGCTACATTAGGACTTGCATATTATTATAACAGAAAAGGATTACGAAATGCCGTAGCGAAAACCCTTGATTATGCAATGGATTACA
>CACXDK010000144.1 GCA_902766345.1 uncultured Spirochaetaceae bacterium
ACGGACTGAAAGCCGCATGAAAACATTTACAAACTGAAAAAGTCCGAACCCTGCAAGAGCAATTAATGCAATGCGCCAGTCAAAAAACAAAATCATCACAATAATCAAAATGGAATCCAGCAGGCCTTGCATTACCATCATTACGGCACGAGTTGCGACATCTCCCAAAAGTTCCATGGTGTTTGTAGTTACGCTTGTAATTTGTCCGAGTGAGTTTTCATTAAAATAGCCCATTGGAATGTAGCGTAAGTGTTCGGCAATTTCAATGCGTTTTTTTGCTGCTGTTCTGTATCCGCCTTCTGTCTGCCACATAGTCATGTTTTTCTTGGTGATGATTGCCGCAATCAAACTGAATGCCATGATTGCAAGCGAAAGCAGGATTGTCTTTGTTGTAAACGGCTGGCCATCCTTTATGGTTGCAATTAATCCTTGAATCATTACGGCAACGGCGGCAATTCGCAGTGCCATGAAAAATGAATTGAATACACCTATTACAATTGCGGAATAGAATTTATTGCGGTTTTCTTTGTCACAGAAATTAAAAAATCTTCTTAAAATCTCGAACATTATGCTACCTCGCTGGTATCTTTTGAAGAAATGTGTGCTTCCCACATGGACTTGTATAATCCATCTTGTACAAGAAGTTCCTCGTGTGTTCCCTGAGAATCAATTACACCATCTTTTATGACTACAATTTTGTCTGCATCTTGAATTGTTGAAAGCCTGTGTGCAATTACAATCAGGGTTTTTCCTTTTACAAGGTGAGATACACCTTCCTGTATTATTGCTTCATTTTCTGGATCGGTGTATGCAGTTGCTTCATCAAGAATGACGATTGGTGCATTTTTCATCATTGCTCGTGCAATGGCAATTCTTTGCCGTTCGCCACCAGAAAGATGTGTTCCGCTACCGCCAACTATTGTGTCAAAACCGTTTTCAAGTGACATGATAAAATCGTAACATCCGCTCTTGCGTGCAATTTCTTCTACTTCTTTATCAGTTGCGTCTGGCTTTCCTAGCCGAATGTTCTCACGAACGCTCAGGTCAAATAAAAAGTTATCTTGGCTTACATAAGCAACTCGGCGGTTGTATTCTTCGAGTGAAAGGTTTTTGATGTTTACTCCGCCAATTTCTACAGAACCTGAATCCGTATCCCAAAGAGAGGCGATAAGGCGTGCAATCGTAGACTTTCCGCTTCCGCTTGGGCCAACAAGTGCTGTGTAAGAACCGTCTGGCATTGAAAGGTTTATGCCGTGCAAAATTTCTTTTTTAGTTTCGCCTTCAATGTTTTTATGATAGCTGAAACGCACGTCTTTGAGTACGATTGAGTTGTCACGTGGGGGTTGTGTGTTTTTCTGAGGACGGTCAAGTTCTTTCATGTCCATAATTCCACCGACTTCGCCAAAGATTACGCCAGCTTTTGCAATGTCGTCATGGTAAGAATAGACTGTAAGGAGCGGACCAATGACGCTCATTGAAAGAATGATGATTGTAATAAAATCTGTAGCAGGCAAACTTCCTTTCATGAAGAGATATCCGCCAATCGGAAGAACTGTAACCAGTGTAGACGGTGCAATGACAAATGCAATTGTAAAAGGCCAGATGCAATCACGCATCCATTCTACAAAGCAGTCAGAACCTTCTTTTGCTGCTACTACAAATTTTTCGTAAGATGATTTGGATTTTCCAAATGCTTTGATTACTTCAATTCCGTTTATATATTCTACCGCGGTGTCGTTTAATACTTTTGTTTTTTCAATTGCATTCTGAAACCTCTCACTCATGTTTATCATCATAAAACATGAAGCAAGCATGCCGACAGGAAGTGTGATTAATGAAGCAAATCCCATGCGCCAGTCAATCCTGAAAAGATAGGCAAACATTACGATTGGAAGCAAAAGGTTTGAAGTCCATTCTGGAACGATATGTGCAAGAGTTGTTTCCATGCTGTCAATTCGTTCAATCAAAATGCTTTTTAATGTACCGGATTGTAAATCAAGCACGTTTCCGAGTGGGACTCTGGCAAGTTTGTCGCACAAGTTTTTTCTGATGTTTGCAAGAACATTGAATGTGGCTACATGACTCATTGTGGTTGAAATCATGTGGAAGATTGCATTGCCAACCCAGAAGACTGCAATAATTGTACATTCCTGGAAATAGATATTCCATTCACGGACACCCTCTAGAAGTTTTTTTACGATGTCTGCAATCAGAACGTATGGGGCAAGTGAACAGGCTACGCAGAGGATTGCAAAGAATACGCTTGCGTAGTACATGGGGCGTTTTGTGCCCGCAAAGGTAAAAATCCACGAAAGAAGTGATTTTTTTGAGTGTGTACGGTCTTTTTCCATCGTACTTCCTCCATAAAGTTACGTTATTAATGTTTGTTAGATTTTGCTAACTATTAAACTGTAACTTTATTTCTTTTGTAGCTCTACCAAAAGACGCTATATTTTTAACACTTTTCGCTCAAAATAGATAATTTTACTTTTACATTCCTCCTGCAGCCTGTTGTTTTGAGAAGTCTTTCGGTAAAATTCCAAATTTTTTTGCAAATGCTACGGAAAAATGGCTCATGTTATTGTAGCCGGATTTTTGGGCTGCTTCTGAAACAGAAAAGTTGTGCTCTCTTATAAGATGTGCGGAATATTCCAGTCGTTTTTCTTGAACATAAGCATGAAGAGATGTTCCGTAAAGCGTTCTGAAATTTCTGTTCAGTTTGCTTATGCTCATGCCAAGATTTTCTGCAACAGATTCTGCATCGTAGTTTTCGGCTGGTTTTCTTTGAATTTGTTCCCTAAGAATTTCAATGCGCTCAATATCATTTTTGTTTGGGACTGACTTGCGTTTAATTTGTCCTGTC